>CANHMG010000021.1 GCA_947461795.1 Flavobacteriaceae bacterium
ACTAAGGAAAAGTTAGAAGAAATATTATCGGTTAAAATACGAACAGAAAAAATTGCAATTAAAGATGCTAAGTTAAGGACATTCATTACAGAAGACAGTAGTAGAGATGATCTTGTAGCACATGTGTACGACGTTACTTATGGAGTAATAAAAGCCACGGATAATTTAGTAATTATTGACGATAGTATTGTTAGAGGCACAACTCTTAAGATGAGTATTCTAAAAATGATGGATCGACTAAAACCTAAACGAATTGTAATCGTTTCCTCAGCGCCACAGATTCGTTATCCCGATTGTTACGGAATTGATATGGCAAAACTGGAAGGTTTAATTGCATTTAGAGCAACATTGGAACTATTAAAAGAAAAAAACCTTTATCACATTATAGAAGAAGTATACAAAAAATGTAAATCTCAAGAAAATATTAAGGATGTAGAGGCAATTAATTTTGTAACAGAGATATACAAACCATTTCATCCTCAAGAAATATCCGACAAAATTGCTTTTATGTTAAGTTCATCTGAAATAAAAGCTGAAGTAAAAATCATATTTCAATCTATTGAGAATCTACACAACGCATGTCCTAAGAATTTAGGCGATTGGTATTTTACAGGAAATTACCCAACTCCTGGAGGAAATAGAGTTGTTAACAAAGCGTTTATGAATTTTTATGAAGGGAAAGATGCTAGAGCCTACTGAAAATAGCGTTTTGTTAACACTTTATCGAGTTTTGGTGTAGTTCGTCTAAAATATTTGTTAATAACAATGCATCACTATACTTTTGGTAAACCATAGCATTAGTAGGTTAAGTTTATGGTAGATTTGGGGCAAAAAGGGTGAAAGAAATTTCACCTTTTTTATTTTATAAAACTTCCGAAACAACCCATATAAAAGGTACATTGACTCTTATTTGAACACCATTCCAATTAATTTAGACTTTCGTAATCTTTTTGTTACAAATAGAGCTTAGATTTACAGTACCATAATTTAGTAGGTTTAAGCTTATGGTAGATTTGGGGCAAAAAGGGTGAACTTCTGTTCACCTTTTTTATTTTACAAAAGCCCTTTAAAACAAATGACCCGTTTCTACATTATAGAACGGGTCATTTGTTTTAAAAATATAATTTTATTTTTCTAAAGCATATCTTCTTGAAACTTCCGTCCAATTGATTACATTAAAAAAAGCTTCAATATAATCTGGGCGTCTGTTTTGATAATGTAAGTAATAAGCATGTTCCCATACATCCATTCCTAATATTGGTGTTCCGCCACAACCAACATTTGGCATCAATGGATTGTCTTGATTTGGAGTTCCACAAACATCTAACTTTCCACCTTTTTGTACACAAAGCCAAGCCCAACCCGAACCGAACTGAGTTACTCCAGCTTTAGAAAATCTGGCTTTAAATTCATCATAATTTCCAAAATCATTTTCAATAGCATTTAATAAATCTCCTGACGGTAGTCCACCACCATTTGGAGACATAACTGTCCAAAATAAATTATGATTATAAAAACCACCTCCATTATTTCTAACGGCGGCATTTTTCATGTCTAAGTTTATTAAAATGTTTTCAATGGTTTTACCTTGTAGTTCCGTACCATTGATTGCTGCATTCAAATTGGTTGTATAGGCATTATGGTGTTTAGAGTGGTGAATCTCCATTGTTCGAGCATCTATATGAGGCTCTAAAGCATCATAATTATAAGGTAATTGTTGTAATTCAAAAGCCATAATATATAATTTTAAAGATTTATAAAAATTTTATTCAAAATTAAACATTTAACTTTGGAATTGAATAATACTTAAGTTTAATTTAAAAGGATAGTCTAAAAATTCATATATTATAAATTATCAAAACCCGTATACAAAAAATGGAGATTCTTAATAAGATACAAAACCCTTCTTTTTCTATTTATGACGCTTCTGCTGGCTCGGGTAAAACCTATACACTTGTAAAAGAATACCTTAAAATCGTATTAACTTCAAAAAGGAACGATGCCTATAGAAATATTCTAGCAATCACATTTACAAACAAAGCGGTACATGAAATGAAGAGTCGGATTGTAGATAATTTATTCGAGTTTTCGAAAGACAATACAAACGAAAAAGCAAATGAGTTATTGAATGATATAGCACTCGATACGCAACTTTCGGTTTCCAAAATAAAAACAAAAGCGAAAATTATTATAAAGCACATGATTCATAATTATGCAGCTTTTGATATATTAACTATTGATAAATTTACACATAAAGTAATACGAGCATTTGCTCATGATTTAAATTTACCGATTACATTTGAGGTCACTTTAGATACAGATCAGTTATTAAATGAAGCGATAGATGCAATAATTGCTAAAGCAGGTGAAGATTCGCAACTTACTAATTTGTTAGTTGATTTTACGATAGAAAAAACAGATGATGATAAATCTTGGGATATTTCAAGGGAGATTTTTGAAATAAGTAAGTTAATTTTCAGTGAAAATAACAGAAAAGAAATCTCATTACTTAATTCTAAAACTATTCCAGATTTTATAGAAATAAAAAATAAAATAATAAAGGCAGCTAAAAATTTAGAAGTCCAAAATCAAAAATCTGCAAAGTCAGCAATTGATTTAATTAACACTAATAAAATTGATATTAAATCATTTTCAAGAGGAACATTTCCAAATCATTTAGCAAGTATTAGAGACGGAAAATACAATCCTAAAAATAAAAAATTTAATAAAGAAGAAGACATTAGTATTAATAAATCGTCTATAGATAGAATAACAATAGAATCTATTATTCCTGAATTGCTATTAACTTTAAAAGAAATCTACTTGAAATATGAGGAAATAGATTTTTATAAAGCATTTCTTAAAAACATTAATCCATTGTCACTTTTAAACACAGTAAGCAACGAATTAACTAAAATTCAAAAAGAACAAAATTTACTTTCTATAGCGGAATTTAACACTCTAATTTACAATCAGATTCAAGAACAACCAGCGCCATTCATTTATGAGAAGCTTGGTGAACGATACCATCATTTTTTTATTGATGAATTTCAAGATACTTCGGAATTGCAATGGAAAAATTTAATACCATTAATAGACAATGCTTTATCTAGTGAGTTTGAAACAGGAGAAAAAGGGACTTTAATGATTGTTGGAGATCCAAAGCAATCTATTTATAGATGGCGTGGAGGTAAAGCAGAGCAATTTATAGCTTTAAGTAAAGAAGAAAATCCTTTTCACAATCCTGACAAGCAACTTTTTCATTTAGACACCAATTATAGAAGTTATTCTAAAATTATAGATTTTAATAATGATTTTTTTAAATTTTTATCAGAAAAATTCGACGATTTAGATTACAAAGATTTATATCAAAACCATAGTCATCAATTGCATAATCCAAGAGTTGGAGGCTATTTCAGCCTAACTTTTTTGGACGAAAATGACAAACTAGATCAATCTATAGTTTTTAATGAAGAATTAGATAAAAACGACCAATATTGCATAGCAACTGTACAAAAAATAGAGGAAATCATTTCAAAAGGGTATCAATATAAAGACATTGCAATTCTAACAAGAAAAAGAAGTCAAGGAATACTAATTGCTAATTATTTAACCAAACAAAATATTCCATTAATTTCTTCCGAAACTTTATTGATCCAAAATGCTACGGAAGTTCAGTTTGTCATAAATGTTTTAAAATATATAAAGAATAAATCGGATAAAGAATCAAAGGCAAATTTTCTATTATATATTGCTTCTACTCATAGTGAAGTAAATGACCCTAATGATTTTATATCTGAGGGATTAAAAAAAGGAAATGAAAGCGATTTAGAGAACTTTTTGCTAAAATTTGACATATCAATTAGTTTTGATAACCTAAGAAAAAAGTCTTTATACGAGACGGTTGAACTAATAATAACTCTAATAATAAAGGAAAAGAATAACCAATCTTATATACAATATTTTTTAGATCTAATTTTAGAAAGAGATTATCATAAACAAGCTGGAGTATCTGATTTTTTAACCTTTTGGGAAGCGAATTCAACTAAATATAATATACCATCTCCAGAAGGAAATAATGCAATCAAAATTCTAACAATTCATAAATCAAAAGGGTTAGAATTTCCAGTAGTAATTTTTCCGTTTGCAGAAGAAGATTACGAAAGAAAACCAAAAGACAAAATTTGGCTAAATTCAAACGAAACGAATTTTGGCTTAACTAAAGTATTGGTTGATAATAATAAAGCAATTACGGGTTTCGGAGAAAATGCTTTGCAAACATACAACCAACAAAAGCAAGAAGAATTATTAGACAATATAAACATTCTTTATGTAGCATTAACTCGAGCTGAAGAGCAATTTTATATTATTTCTAAGATAATTCAACCTAAAAATGATGGAGAATACCCATATAACATGGCGTCATTTTTTATTAACTATTTAATTAATAAAACTATTTTTAACCCATCAAATTTAATTTATGAATTTGGAAACTCTGAAAAGTTATCTAAGATAGAAGAGTATCAAAATATTTCCAAAAGTATACTTCAGGTTTCTCAAAGGTTTGATATTAATAATTTAAAGATTGCTCAAAAAGAGTCGCTTTTATGGGGCTCACATCACCAAGAAGCTATTGAATACGGAAATATAATTCATGAAATATTATCCTATATAAATTGTAAAGAAGATATAAATTTAGCAATTTCTAAATCACTAGAATTAGGGTTAATAACAGTGTATCAAAAAAAAGCAGTAAATGACACAATTTTTGAAATAATAAACCATAAAGAATTAGAGCCCTTTTTTTCAAATGGAAACATTGTTTATAACGAAAAAACAATACTACAAAAAGACGAAAAAGCAATTAAACCTGATCGAATAGTAATTACACAAAAAGAAGAAGTATTACTTTTAGATTATAAGACGGGTATGCCTCAAGAAAAATATAAATTTCAATTAGATAATTATCAAAGTGTTTTAGAAAAAATGAATTTTAAAGTAACTAAAAAAGCATTGGTATACATTGGAGAAAAAATAAAAATTATAGAATTGTAAATATTTAATATAAAAAAAATGTACGGAAAAATTAAAGAACACCTACGATCCCAATTAGAAACTATTGAAAATAATGGGATTTTTAAAAAAGAAAGAATTATTACATCACCACAAGGATCAGAAATAAAAATTGAAAGCGGAGAAACAGTACTTAATTTCTGTGCAAATAATTATCTGGGATTGTCTTCTCATCCTGAAGTGATTCAAGCAGCTAAAGATACTCTTGATTCTCATGGATTTGGAATGTCATCTGTCCGATTTATATGTGGCACACAGGATATTCATAAAACACTTGAAAAGAAAATAGCTGATTTCTATGGAACTGAAGACACAATTTTATATGCTGCAGCTTTTGATGCTAATGGAGGTGTTTTCGAACCATTACTAAACGAAAATGACGCAATAATTTCGGATAGTTTAAACCACGCTTCTATAATAGATGGTGTTAGATTGTGTAAAGCGGTAAGATATCGTTACGAAAACAGTAATATGGAGGATTTAGAACAACAATTAATCCAAGCAAATAATAATGGAGCACGTTTTAAGATAATTGTTACAGATGGAGTGTTTTCGATGGATGGTATTGTAGCTCCATTAGATAAAATATGTGATTTAGCGGACAAATATGACGCAATGGTTATGGTAGATGAATGTCATGCTGCTGGATTTATTGGTGCAACTGGAAAAGGAACTATAGAAGCTAAGAATGTAATGGGACGAGTAGATATCATTACAGGCACGCTTGGAAAAGCATTAGGAGGAGCCATGGGTGGATATACAACTGCTAAAAAAGAAATAATTGAAATTTTGAGACAACGTTCTCGTCCGTATTTATTTTCGAATTCATTAGCTCCATCAATTGTTGGGGCTTCAATAAAAGTTTTTGAATTATTAGAAAAAGATAATTCATTAAGAGATCGATTAGAATGGAATACAAAATATTTTAAAGAAGAAATTAAAAAAGCGGGCTTTGACATTATAGATGGAGATTCTGCAATTGTACCAGTTATGTTGTATGATGCTAAATTATCACAAACTATGGCAAATGAACTTTTAAATAGAGGTATATATGTTGTTGGATTTTTCTTTCCAGTAGTTCCAAAGGATAAAGCTAGAATCAGAGTTCAACTTTCAGCTGCTCATTCAAAAGAACAAATAGATAAAGCTATTATAGAGTTTATTGAAGTGGGTAAAATGTTAAATGTGATATAATTGTCACTTCATTAAGATTTTAGTAAGTTTTTTTTTAACATTTCATTTTGTAGTTATAAAATTACGTATTACTTTTGCCTTACAAAATATTGTAATCTAACAAAATTTAAGTATGAAACATCTTAACAAATTATTTGCTGCTGTGATAATGTTTATTGGACTAAGTTCACAAGCACAAGATAGTAACAATCCATGGGCTATTTCCTTTGGAACCAATGCCGTAGACACTCGTGTTAGTGCTGCTACAAAAATGGAAGATCAATTTTCCCAGTATTTTAATGTAAATGACAACTGGAATATTCTTCCTTCTGTTTCTTATATTAATGTTTCAAGAAATGTTGGCGGAAATTTTTCATTCGGAATTACTGGATCGGTTAACAGAATTAAAAGATGGGTTGAGCCTAGAGTTACTATTCCAGGGGATTACCCAGTAATTAACCCAGGAGATTTAAGCTACTATGCAGCAGATGGGGTTATTAAATATAGTTTTGCAAATATGTTTGGTTGGAAAGTTATAGATCCTTCTATTCATGTAGGTGGAGGTTATACTTCTATGGGTAAAGCAAGTTTTGGAACTGCAAACGGAGGTTTTGGACTTACGTTTTGGTTTACTGAGATGGTTGGATTGTCTTTTCAATCTACTTACAAATATTCATTTGATGATGAATCAAGAATTCCAGAACAAAATGTTCCTTCACACATGCAACATTTCGCTGGTTTGACATTCAAATTTGGCGGAAAAGATACTGATGGAGATGGAATTTATGATAAAGATGATGCTTGTCCAGAAGTAGCAGGATTAAAACAATTTAAAGGATGTCCAGATACAGACGGTGATGGAATTATTGATGGTAGCGATACTTGTCCAGATGTACCAGGTTTAGCTGAATTCCAAGGTTGTCCTGATACTGATGCTGATGGAATTGCAGACAAAGATGATGCATGTCCTGAAGTTGCAGGTCCAAAATCATTAAATGGTTGTCCAGATGCAGACGGAGATGGTGTTGCTGACAAATCAGATAAATGCCCTCAAGTTAAAGGACCAAAAGAAAATGGTGGTTGCCCTTGGCCAGATACAGACGGAGATGGAGTTTTAGACAAAGACGATAAATGTGTTGATGTAAAAGGACCAGCTTCAAATAATGGATGTCCAGTTGTTGCTCCGCCAACTACTGAAGTAATTAAAAAATTAAATGATTATGCTAAAACAATTTTGTTTGATACTGCTAAATCTACATTCCAAAAACAAACTTACCCAGTATTGCAAGCTATAACTTCAATATTGAAAGAATACCCAGATTCTAATTTTAGTATTGAAGGTCATACAGATAGTGATGGTAAAGATGCATCTAATCAAACATTATCTGAAAATAGAGCTTCAGCTGTTAAAAACTATTTAGTTGAAAATGGTATTAATGTTTCTAGATTGTTTTCTGCTGGATTTGGTGAAACAAAACCAATTGACAACAACAAAACAAAAGCAGGAAAAGCTAACAATAGAAGAGTTGAAGTTAAATTAGTTAACTAATACTTTCTAAAATATTTTCAAAAACGCCTCGATTTATCGGGGCGTTTTTTTTATTTTTATACAATGAAACAATCTACATTTCTTGACCAAATTGCTCAAATTGTAATTAAGAATTATAGTGATTCATTGTCAAATACTATAATAATTCTTCCAAATAAACGAGCTAAGACTTTTTTAATTGATGCATTAAAAAAACAAATTGACAAAGCCGTTTTTTCTCCTGAAATACTAAGTATAGAAGATTTTGTTCAAAATATTTCAAATCTTCGTGTGATAGATCCTATAGAATTAATGTTCGAATTCTATGAAGTATATTTATCGATAACAGAAAAATCTCAACAACAAACATTTGAATTATTTGCCAATTGGGCAAAAACATTATTACAGGATTTTAATGAGATTGACCGCTATTTATTAGAACCAAATAAAATTCTTAAATATTTAGACAATATAAAAGAAATAGAACATTGGTCTTTAGATAAAGAACCTAAAACAACTCTTATTCAAAAGCATTTAGAATTTTGGAAATTACTACCAGAATATTACACCAACTTTTATAATTATTTGTTTAAAAAAGGCAAAGGTTATCAAGGGATGATTTATAGAGAAGCGGTTAATAACCTTAATGAATACGTTACCTCAATTCAAGATAAAAAAATAATATTTGCAGGATTTAACGCTTTAAACACAGCAGAAGAAAAAATAATAGAGCAATTATTAATTTCAAAACATGCAAAAATATATTGGGATGTTGATGAGGCTTTTATGAATGACACTTCCCATGACGCAGGATTTTTTTTAAGAAAATATAAAAACACTTGGAGCTATTATAAATCCAACCCTTTTGAATGGATATCGAATGAGTTTTCTGAACCAAAAAACATTCAAATAATAGGAACTCCAAAGTCAGTTGGACAAGCTAAAATAACAGGAAGTATTATAGAAAATAAAAAAACAGCAAATCCAAATGAAGAATTAAATAGTACCGCGATAATTCTTGGAGAAGAAAATATATTAATACCATTGCTTTATTCTTTACCTAATAGTGTAGGAAATCTAAATATTACGATGGGTTACTCTAGCAAGAATAATCCAGCACAAATATTAGTGGCAAAATTATTTAAATTACATTCCAATGCGCTATCTAGAAGCGATAAAAGTTATGTTTTTTACTATAAAGACATCCTTGATATTCTAACGCATCCTTTAATAGAACCTTACATAAATGGGGATGAATTAGTATCCAGAATTAATAAAAACAATTATGCATTTATTTCTCATCATAAATTATTTGAATTACAGAACGACCATAACACGCTATTTCATCTGTTGTTTGATAAATGGGACAGTGAGGTGCCTTTAGTATTGAAAAACGTTTCAAGTATTTTACATACGATTAAAAACTTTTTGAATAATGATAACGAAGAAGAAAAGATCGCAAAAGCCTTTCTTTATTCTATTTTTAAAACTATTAATAAACTTATTAATTATTCACTTCAATACCAAAACATTAATTCTATCACCACTTTATATTCAATTTATAAACAAATAATCGATTTAGCTGAAGTTTCCTTTGAGGGAGAACCTTTGAATGGTTTGCAAATCATGGGTGTATTAGAGAGTCGTGTTTTGGATTTTGAAACGGTGATTATTACTTCTATGAACGAAGGCAAATTCCCTGCAGGCAAGACATATAATTCTTTTATACCCTATGATGTAAAAAGAGAATATGGTTTGCCGACTTTTAAAGAAAAAGATGCGATTTATACGTATCATTTTTATCACCTTTTGCAAAGAGCTAAAAACATTTATTTGATCTATAATACTGAAAGCGAAGGATTAGATGCGGGTGAAAAAAGCCGATTTATTACTCAAATAGAAATAGAAAAACAAGCAAAACACAACGTATCACATGAAATATACAATGCTGTTATGCCAGAAATTGTATATCAGCCTAAAGTCATTCCAAAATCAGAATCTGTTATGTTGCGATTACAAGAAATGGCTACAAATGGATTTTCGCCTTCTGCATTAACAAGTTATATTCGAAATCCAATGGATTTTTATTTTCAAAAAATCCTACATATCCGTGAGGTTGAGGAAGTTGAGGAAACAATAGCGGTGAATACACTAGGCACTATTATTCACGAAACATTGAAAGTCCTTTATTCACCTTTTGTTGGGAAATATTTAAATGACTTCAATCTTCAAACGAGTTTGAAACAAATAGATGATGAAGTTTTGCATCAGTTTAAATTAGTTTATAAAGAAGGAGAAATTAAAAAAGGACGTAACTTATTGGCATTTGAAGTAGCGAAACGGCATGTTTATAATTTTATTAATTTAGAATTAGAAAGCTTAAAAGCAGGTGATACTATTAAAATATTAGCATTAGAAAAAACATTTGAAAACATATTAAAACATTCCGATTTACCATTTCCTATTTTAATTAAAGGCAACGTAGATCGTATTGAAGAACGCAACGGTACAATACGAATTATCGATTATAAAACCGGAAGAGTTGAAAAACAAAACGTTGGTTTGAAAACATGGATTGGACTTACTGAAGATATTAAAAACGACAAAATTATTCAAGTGTTGGCGTATGCCTATATGTATCAAAAAGAAGCGAATGACAAGCCGATTGAAGCTGGAATTATTTCCTTTAAAAATTTAAAATCCGGCTTTTTACCATTTAGTTTTAAAAATGATAATGAAGTTGTGACAACTATTAATCAAGAAATTCTTGGAGGTTTTATAGAACAAATTGTAATATTATTAAAAGAAATATTAAATCCTCAAATTCCTTTTAAAGAAAAAATATAATTCGTTATGGCTATATCTTTTTGACGAAATCTAGAATAGTTTTTAAAGTTTCCTCTTTGTTTTCAATAGGACTCATATGCCCATCTGGAAAAGAAATCAAACTAGCATTCGTATTCTCTATTTGAGAGCTATTTTCCTGATAATTCAACACACCATCTTTTTTACCTAAGATGAGTAATTTAGGATAAGAAGTTAAATGCAATACAACTTCTCTGTCTTTTCTGATTTTCATTCCCTCTAAGGCAGCAACAATACCTTGTAATGGAGTTTTTAAAGCTTCTAGCTTCACCAATTCTATTTCGTGAGTCAACTTCAATCTATTGTCTTCACTAAACAAATTAGCAATTGAAAGCCTAACGAAAGTTGAATAGTCTTTTTTAACTGCTTTGATTGCTCGATCTCGATTTGTTTTACGTTCTTCACTATCGGCTCTCGAAGTCGAATTCATCAAAACCAAACCTTTCATAAATTCAGGAAACAATTCAGCAAAAGCTAATGCCACATAGCCGCCCATCGAATGTCCAATAAAAATTACTTTCCGTATTTTCAATTCCATTAATAGATGATGCAACATGTCTGCCTGATCTTCCATAGTATGCACATACCCTAAACATTCCGTTGCTCCGTGACCTAATAAATCAATCGTAATAACTCGGTTTCTTTTAGATAATTCAGGCAAGAATTCACTCCACATCGTTTGGTTTTCTAAAAAACCGTGAAGCAAAACGATTGTAGTTCCTTTTCCCTGATTGGTATAGGAGATGTTAATGTTCTTATAGAAAAGCGATTTCAAAATGAAAATTTAGTGTTTAGAATTTAAAAAATCACCATCAACTATTAATAATTTTACGCCTTTTTCAGAAATAGAACGATGATTACTCATGGCATCCGAAACAACATAACTCATTCCTTTAGAAAGTGCAATGAGTTCACCGGTTTTTAATTCACTAACAAATTCGCCTTCCAAGCAATATACAAGATGACCTTTCTCACACCAATGATCGGCAAGATAATCCTCGGAATACTCTACGATTCGAATTCGCAGCTGATCAAGTTGAAGAGTTTGCCAATAAGCAACTCCAGTTTCTCCTTTATACTCAACTTTATCGATTGAATTCCAATCAATAGTTTGAAATGGTATTGCATTCATTCCTATGAATTCATCAAATTTTCAATTTCCTCCACTTCAATCGGAATATTTCGCATCAAGTTGAATGCAGCTCCTTTTTCTTGAATTACCATATCGTCTTCAATACGAATCCCAAATCCTTCTGCAGGAATGTATATGCCAGGTTCAACAGTAAACACCATATTGGCTTGCATTGGTTCGTGTAATAATCCATAGTCATGTGTGTCTAAGCCCATGTGATGCGATGTTCCGTGCATAAAGTATTTTTTATAAGCTGGCCAATCTGGATTTTCATTTTGAATGTCGGCTTTGTCAATCAATCCCAAACCAAGCAATTCCGAAGTCATAATTTTCCCAACTTCAATATGATACTGTTTCCACAAAGTACCTGGAACGAGCATTTTGGTTGCTTCATTTTTTACTCTTAAAACCGCATTGTATACTTCTTTTTGTCGATCAGAAAAACGACCTGAAACAGGAATCATTCGAGTCATATCACTTGAGTAATTGGCATATTCTGCACCAACATCCAATAAGATTAAATCACCCGATTTACATTGTTGATTGTTTTCAATATAATGCAATACATTGGCGTTATTTCCTGAAGCGATAATTGGCGTGTAAGCAAAACCTTTCGAACGATTTCGTACGAATTCATGAATTAATTCCGCCTCAATTTCATATTCAGTAACATTAGGTTTTACAAAAGATAATAATCTTCGGTATCCCAATTCTGTGATGTTACAAGCTTGTTGCATTAAATCCAATTCTTCGCTTTCTTTTACAGAACGCAAACGCTGTAAAATAGGATTACTTTTCGCAACTTGATGTGCTGGGTATTTTGATTTCCACCATTTTACAAATCGATCTTCTCTCGTTTCCGTTTCAACAGCTGCGCGATAATGCTCGTTGGTATTGATATATATAGTGTCCGAATAAGTCATCATTTCGTTCAATATCTTATGAAAGTCCTGTAACCAATAGACTGTTTTTATTCCAGAAACTTCAAAAGCACGCTCTTTGGTTAATTTTTCTCCTTCCCAAATAGCAATATGCTCACTAGTTTCTTTTAAAAACAACATTTCACGTTGATGTTCATAAGGTGCGTCTGGGAATAAAAGCAAGATACTTTCTTCTTGATCAACTCCCGACAAATAAAAGATATCGCGATGTTGTGCAAAAGGCAAACTACTGTCTGCAGAAACAGGATAAATATCATTAGAGTTAAAAACCGCCACACTATTCGGTTTCATTTGTACACTAAATTTAGAGCGATTTTTTATAAAAAGATTACGGTCAATTTGATGGTACTTCATAGTTTCTTTTTTTGAGATGGATGTAAATTCAAAATTAGGGAAACTATTTTCTTATTGACTAGCCAAATGGCACTAATTTATATTTTTCCGAATTCGACTCATATGTCTTGAAGAAATTCCAAGAAATGAAGCGAGATAATGTAAAGAAACTTGTTGAATTAATTGAGGTTCTGTAACGAGTAGTTTTTTATAGCGTTCTTCTGGAGTTAATGTCAGTAAATCGATACGGTAATCGTCAATAAGACAAATTTGTTTTTCAATTAAATTGTAATAGAATTGACGGAAAGCTTTGTTTTCTTCTTTCAAAATTTGAAAAGTTTTCAAATCCAAAACCCATAATTTACAATCAAAAAGCGCTTTAATACTTTTTCGAGAGGGTTTTTGAAATAAAAAGCTATACAAAGAGGAAGTGAAAGTGTTTTTTAGCGCTAAATAGGTCGTTTTTTCATCGTCTTCTATAATAATACTGTGCTGTAAAATGCCGCTTTCTACGAAACAGAAATACGGACATACAGCATTTTCGTTTACAAGAAATTTATTTTTCTTAAGTTCTATTAATGTAAAAGAAGTTGCAAGTTCAATAATAAATGCATTCAAAGAAGCATCGTCAATTATCAATTGTAAGTAATTGTATAAATCGCTAGTGCTTTCCTTGGATTTCATTTTGAATGTAAAATTGAAACAAAAGTAAAGGAATTGAAATAGGTTACTCTGACAAATGCGAGAAATTTGTTTTTTTGAATAGAAGCACAGTATTTATTTGTTTAAGTAAATATTTCATAAAACATTAAAAAACAGATGTTTAAATATATTTTATATGGATTTAAGTTGAACATTTTAAAATCATTATAAATTACAACGAAAAGGTTGTAGTTAAAATCAAATAGCCTTATTTTTGTTTGATTTTTAAAACAAATTATACATACTTATGGCAAAATCTGCATTAATGAAGTCATCTTTAGCTAAGAAATACTGGATGGCTCTAACAGGTTTATTTTTATGCTTGTTTTTAAGTGGTCACTTAGCGGGAAATTTACAATTGTTAGTTCCCAACAATGCGTTAAATTTTAATAAATACGCTTTGTTTATGACTTCTAATCCAGCAGTAAAAATACTTTCTTATCTTACCTACATTTCAATTCTCTTTCATGCAATTGATGGAATAATGTTGGCTTTTCAAAACAGAGCAGCTCGACCAATTGGGTATGCCAAAAACAATGCTTCGGCAAACAGTCCGTGGGCGTCTAGAAACATGGCAGTTCTTGGAACGATTGTTTTGGTTTTTATTGTTACACACATGGTTAGTTTTTGGGCTAAAATGCATTTTGATGAAAAAATGCCATTACAAACAGTTATGATTTCTGCTCAAGGACAATCACAAGAGTTTTACTTAACGACTGATGGAGGTTATTTGCCAAAAGCTCAAATAGATCAAAAATCAATTTTAATAAAAGACAAAACAGATTTTTACGATGCCGGGGCCAATGTGAAAATTAAAGAAGGGTATAAAGATTTATATAAAATCACAATAGAATTCTTTAAAGACCCAAAATACGGTTTGTTTTACACATTGTTGTATGTAGTATCAATGCTTGTATTGTCTTTCCACTTATTACACGGATTTAGCAGCGCCTTTCAAACTTTAGGACTCAATCATCCAAAATATACACCCGCTATTAAAGTATTCGGGAAAGGATTTGCCATTGTAGTTCCTTTATTGTTTGCGATTATTCCAGTTTACATTCATTTCTTTCTAAAAGCATAATTGTATGGCATTAGATTCAAAAATACCTCAAGGTCCAATTTCAGATAAATGGACAGATTATAAAGACCATTTAAAATTAGTCGCTCCCAACAATAGACCAAAAATTGATATTATTGTTGTTGGTACTGGTTTAGCTGGGGCTTCTGCTGCGGCTTCCTTCGCGGAAATGGGTTACAATGTAAAAGCATTTTGTTTTCAAGATTCTCCAAGAAGAGCACATTCAATTGCCGCACAAGGAGGAATAAATGCTGCTAAAAATTACCAAAATGACGGTGATAGTACTTTTCGATTATTTTATGACACCATCAAAGGTGGTGATTATAGAGCAAGAGAAGCCAATGTACATCGATTAGCAGAAGTTTCAGGAAATATTATCGATCAATGTGTGGCACAAGGTGTTCCATTTGCTAGAGATTACGGTGGTTTATTAGACAATCGTTCGTTTGGAGGAACTCAAGTACAACGTACTTTTTATGCAGCTGGACAAACCGGGCAACAATTATTATTAGGAGCTTATTCGGCTTTATCGAGACAAATCGGGTTGGGGCGTGTTAAAATGTTTAGTCGTCACGAAATGTTAGATTTGGTTAAAATTGATGGAAAAGCACGTGGAATTATTGCACGAAATCTTGTTACTGGTGAATTAGAAAGACATTCTGCTCATGCTGTTGTTATTGCTACTGGCGGATACGGCAATGTATATTTCCTTTCTACAAATGCTATGGGAAGTAACGTTACCGCTGGTTGGAAAATCCACAAACAAGGCGCATTATTTGCCAATCCATGTTTTGTTCAAATTCATCCAACTTGTATTCCAGTTCACGGAACCAATCAGGCAAAATTAACTTTAATGTCAGAATCGCTTAGAAATTCTGGACGTATATGGGTGCCTAAGAAAAAAGAAGATGCGCAAGCTATTCGTGAAGGGAAATTAAAACCAACACAACTCGCTGAAGAAGATAGAGATTATTTCTTGGAAAGAAAATATCCCGCTTTTGGAAACCTAGTTCCTCGTGATGTAGCTTCTCGTGCTGCAAAAGAATTGTGTGATGAAGGTCATGGAATTGAAGCGAACGATACCAATGAAGGCGTTTACTTAGATTTCTCAACCGAAATACTAAACAAAGGAAAACAAGCTGCTTACGCAAAAGGAAATCACAACCCCTCAGCAGAAGAAATCACCTCTTTAGGGAAACAATGGCTGGAAGAAAAATACGGTAATTTATTTACCATGTATCAAAAAATCACGGATGAAAACCCTTATGAAACCCCAATGAAAATCTATCCAGCGGTACATTACACAATGGGTGGTGTTTGGGTAGATTATAATTTACAATCCACTATTCCGGGATGTTTCGTTGCAGGAGAAGCAAATTTCTCTGATCACGGAGCAAATCGTTTAGGAGCTTCAGCATTGATGCAAGGTTTAGCGGATGGTTATTTCGTATTGCCGTATACCGTTTCTAATTACTTAGCAGATGAAATTAGAACAGGTAAAATCGCTACGGATTCTCAAGAATTTGTAGATGCAGAAAATAGAGTTAAAGAAACCATCAATAAATTCATAAATAATAAAGGTTCTAAATCGGTAGATTATTTCCATAAACGATTAGGATTAATTATGTGGAATAAAGTAGGAATGGGCAGAAAGGAAAAAGGTTTAAAAGAAGCTATTGCTGAAATTACTGCTTTAAAAGAAGAATTCTACAAAGAAGTTAATGTTCCTGGAAATTCAGACGAATTCAATCAGGAATTAGAAAAAGCATTACGAGTAGCTGATTTCATCGACTTAGGTCAATTGATGGCTATGGATGCTTTGCAACGTAACGAATCATGTGGTGGTCACTTCCGTGAAGAATATCAAGATTCAGAAGGCGAAACTCTTCGTGATGATAAAAACTTCTCTTTCGTTGGAGCATGGGAATACAAAGGAGATGATATTACAAAATCAGAACTTCACAAAGAGGAATTAAAATACGAGTTTATTAAAATCGCAGCTAGAAACTACAAATAAAAGATTATGTCAGCAGCAAAAAATATCAATATCAACCTTAAAATTTGGCGTCAGAAAAACGCTCAAGCTAAAGGCAACATGGAAACGTATCAATTAGATAATGTTTCTACAGCCAGTTCATTTCTAGAAATGCTTGATCAATTGAATGAGCAATTAATTAATGAAACAAAAGAACCCGTAGCTTTTGATCACGATTGTCGAGAAGGAATTTGTGGAATGTGTTCTCTTTACATCAATGGGAGAGCTCATGGACCGGATACAGGAACTACAACCTGCCAATTGCATATGCGTAAATTTAAAAATGGTGATACCATTTTTATTGAACCATGGCGATCTAAAGCTTTTCCTGTAATTAAAGATTTAGTAGTCGATAGAAGTGCTTTTGATAGAATTCAACAAGCAGGTGGATTTGTGTCTGTAAATACCTCTGGAAACACTATTGATGCCAATGCTACTCCAATAGCTAAAGACGATGCAGACAAAGCTTTTGAAGCTGCTGCTTGTATCGGTTGTGGTGCTTGTGTGGCAACATGCAAAAACGGCTCTGCTATGCTTTTTGTAGGCGCTAAAGTATCTCAATATGCATTATTACCACAAGGTAAAGTAGAAGCTTCTCAAAGGGTATTAAACATGGTACGTCAAATGGATGAAGAAGGATTCGGAAATTGTACCAACACTGGTGCTTGTGAAGTAGAATGCCCTAAAGGCATTTCATTGGAAAATATTGCTCGTATGAACAGAGAATATTTGAAAGCAAGTATTTCGTAAAGAAATCTAAAATAATAGTTTCAAATCCCAATCTTTCGGTTGGGATTTTTTATTTTTATACAATGAAAATAGCTCTATTACAATCAACATTGCATTGGGAAAATCCAAAATCCAATCGAAATCAATTTGAAAAAATGATTAATTCGATGGAGAAATCAGTTGATTTAATAGTACTCCCAGAAATGTTTTCAACTGGCTTTACAATGAATCCAATTGAAGTTGCAGAAACAATGCAAGGAGAAACAATTCAATGGATGCAAACTATCGCAAAATCTACGAAATCAGCTATACTTGGAAGTCTGATTATTAAAGAAAATGATCGTTTTTATAATAGACTTGTCTTTGTTTATCCAACAGGAGAATTAGTAAAATATGATAAAAAGCATTTGTTTACTTTAGCCGGAGAAGATAAGGTTTATACAGCGGGTCATGAAAAAGTGATTATTGATTATAATGGATTTAAAATATGCCCCTTAATTTGTTATGATTTGCGATTCCCTGTTTTTTCAAGGAATGTTGAAGATTTTGATTTGCTAATTTATGTGGCAAATTGGCCTAAACCTCGAATTAATGCTTGGGATGTTTTATTGAAAGCACGCGCAATAGAAAACCAATGTTTTGTGATTGGAGTTAATAGAATAGGAACTGACAATAATCAACTTGACTATATTGGTCATTCTCAAGCGGTAGATTTTTTAGGAAATTCTTTAATTTGGCCTCAAGAAAAAGAAGGAATTTTTATTTATACCTTAAATAAAGAGGAGTTGCTTTCTACAAGAAAAAAACTCGATTTTTTATCTGACAGAGATGCCTTTACTCTTTTAAAATAAACGATTGTTGTACATCCCAATTGGCTCTAACATCAATTTCTTTAGGAAAATATATTACGTTTTCAGGTTGTTTTTTTTCTAGAAAATTACCGGAATCCCATACTTTATTTTTATTTTCATCGTATATTAATCTCAGAGAATAAACTGCGGGTTGAATTAAATTAAAATCAATCTGATTGCTATTTTCGGAGTAATAAGTGTATTTAACTTCTCCTTTTTTATCGGTAAGCTCAATGATTATGGGAAATATTTTTACATTTTCTAAATTTAATCGCAAATTCCCATAATCGGAAATGTTTTTTGTTTCAAAAGCAAAAGTCACTGGTTTTTTATTGGTTTGATCTAAAAAATCAATTAAAGCATCTGGAAGTAATTTGAGTGTATATTTTTCTAAAGGTTCTTTCTTAAAAATAATTTTTATAGCTAGATTTATTTCATCGTATTCCGTTTTATATGGAATTGCTATAGAATCTTTATTCATCAATTGTATTTTTGATTTATCAATTTTTGAAAGTGGAAAGTTCGTTTTTAATACATATTCTTCATTTAACGGAAGTACTTTAGTTGATTGGGAAGTTACAATTAATGAGTCCTTTTTTTGGGCTTTAATTTTAAAAGAATAATCTTTCAAATAGGTGTTTTTAGAAATAGAAAGCTGTAAAGA
The DNA here is from genome assembly GCA_947461795.1 of Flavobacteriaceae bacterium. Taxonomy (GTDB): domain Bacteria; phylum Bacteroidota; class Bacteroidia; order Flavobacteriales; family Flavobacteriaceae; genus Flavobacterium. Next base: position 19,108 of record CANHMG010000021.1, read on the forward strand.
ATCTATGGCAGATTTTTCCATTTTAAAAGGTTTAAACCACAATTGTAGTGAATCTTTTTTAGGAATATTAGTAACTCTTATTGGGACGATCTCATTTCCTTTTTTTAATGTCAATTTTACATCTTTTATATCACCTTCATAACCAAGAATAGCTGAATTACCAGAAGATTGTGAAGGTTTGAATACTTTTAATTTTTCAGTTTCTTTAAAAAGTTTTATTTCAAATAAAGAATCATTTGGAATTGTAATTACGGAATTATTGAACCCTATTTTTTCTGTTTTAGCGTCAAATCTATAATTAGAAGAGCTTTCCTTTAAAGCCACCAGAAAATACTTTCCAGCTTTGATGTTTTCTATTTTAAAGGATGAATCTACATCTGTTGAACTAGAAATATAACTAGGGTTATTTTTATAGACGACTGAATCGTTGAATTTTTCATTCATTTCATACAGCATTACAGTAACTGCTTTTTCAGGTGTTTTTTCTAAAGCGTCCTTTATTGTTCCTTTTAAGGATAATGAATCGATAAATGGTCCAGTTGAAAACACGTATTTGAATTGAGGATAGGGATTTCCTTCATTATTATCTTCAATTGATTGACCAAAATTCAAACTATACGTAGTGTTTGTTTTTAAGGAATCAAGAAAATTAATAGTAATTGATTTACTAGCCGATAAAGGCAAAATTTGTGGGTTTTTAGTTAATGGAGGAGAAATAATTAATTGTTTATTTACATCTTTTAATTTTACATATTCATCGAAAGTTAATTTTATAGATTTACTATTAAAATTAGTAGAAAAATTCTTAGGAAAACTCAACTTAAGCACAGGGGCTATAGTGTCTTTCGTACCTCCAGTAATAGATCCGCGTTTAGCACAGCCAATTATCGAAAGTAGTAAAAGAATAAAGAATAAAATAGGTACTTTTTTCAACGTATGTTTTTTAGAATGACAAAATAACAATTATATTTTATGGAATTGAAATAAAATGTATGATAAATCGTAGTGCAACTCTATTTAATTGATATAAATAAAAAAATGCAAATAGGTTTAATAATACTGAATAAGCATCTAAATATATGTTTAATGCAAAAAAAGTATTTATTTACACTAATAACGCTTATAATATCAATGAGACATAGACATGCAAACGATACTTATTTTTGAACCAGGTATTTTTAAAAGTGCTTTACCACAAGCCTCTAGTGTAGAACCAGTAGTTAAAACATCATCGATTAGCAAATAATGTTTATTGTGATTATTAGTATCAAATGTGACATCAAATAGAGTTTCATTATTTAAATCGATTCGATTTAATAAGTTTTTTTTAGTTTGAGTTTTAGAGTATTTAGTTCGAATTAATAGTGTTTCATTATACGAAATATTCAAATTAGTAGCTAAAGTTTTACCGAAACTAGTCACTTGATTATATCCTCTTTCTCTCATTTTCCTTTTATGGATAGGAACAGGAATAATTTCATCTATTGTTTCAAAAATTTCAATTGTTTTCAAATCTTCCGAATACCAATTCCCCAATGCAGTACCTATTTCTTCATGACCTTTATATTTTAGGTTATGAATTAATTGTTGAACAATGCCTTTTTTATGAAAATAGATAAAAGTAGCAACAAATTCTACAGGGATTTTTCCATAAAACTTTTTGAAAGCTTCATTTTCAGGATTTAAATGATGTAGAGTTAATGGAATTTCGTGACGACAACGTGTACAAATTACACTTTCACTCAATAGTAATAAGGAATTACAGCCTAGGCAAACCTTAGGATAGAAAAGGTTTATTATATTTTCGAACATCTTTATGGCGTTTATACTATAAAAATATAAAAAACTTTGATTCGATGTTGTTTTATGTTCCTTTTTAAATTCACTTTTTATATTTTTGCAGCACTATGGCAAAACAAGAAGATTTATTTAAGAATGTAGTTTCGCATGCAAAAGAATACGGATTTATATTTCCGTCAAGCGAAATATACGATGGATTGAGTGCAGTATATGATTATGCTCAAAACGGAGTTGAATTGAAGAAAAACATTAGAGAATATTGGTGGAAAGCCATGGTTCAAATGCATGAAAACATCGTCGGTTTAGATGCCGCTATTTTGATGCACCCAACTACATGGAAAGCTTCCGGGCATGTGGATGCTTTCAATGATCCATTAATTGACAATAAAGATTCTAAAAAAAGATATCGTGCTGATGTTTTGATTGAAGATTATGCTGAAAAACTTCATCAAAAGGCCGAAAAAGAAATTGAAAAAGCAAGTGTTCGTTTTGGAGATGCCTTTAACAGAGAGGAATTTGTTTCAACAAATCCTCGGGTGATGGAATATTTAGCAAAGAAAAAGGAAATCTTAGAAAGAATGGCTAAATCACTTGGAGATGAAAATCTTGAAGATGTAAAAGCTTTAATTGAAGAATTAGAAATAGCAGATCCAGAAACAGGTTCCAGAAATTGGACCGATGTGAAGCAGTTTAACTTAATGTTTGGTACCAAACTCGGGGCTTCAGCAGAAAGCGCTATGGATTTATATTTGCGTCCAGAAACTGCTCAAGGTATTTTTGTAAACTTTTTGAATGTTCAAAAGTCAGGAAGAATGAAAATTCCATTTGGGATTGCTCAAACGGGAAAGGCTTTTAGAAATGAAATCGTTGCCCGTCAGTTTATTTTCAGAATGCGTGAATTTGAACAAATGGAAATGCAATTTTTCGTTAAGCCAGGCGAGGAAATGAAATGGTATGAATACTGGAAAAAAAACCGTTTAAATTGGCATTTATCACTAGGATTAGGAAAAGAGAATTACCGTTTTCATGATCATGAGAAATTAGCTCATTATGCTAATGCAGCGGCGGATATTGAATTTAATTTTCCTTTTGGATTTAAAGAATTAGAAGGAATTCATTCGAGAACGGATTTTGATTTGAAAGCTCACGAACAATTTTCTGGAAAGAAAATGCAGTATTTCGATACAGAAACCAATGCCAATTACACGCCTTATGTTGTTGAGACTTCAGTTGGTTTGGATAGAATGTTTTTAGCGGTATTCTCTAATTCATTAAAAGAAGAAACATTAGAAGACGATTCAATACGTACAGTTTTGCAATTACCTTCTGTTTTAGCACCAACTAAAGCGGCAGTTTTACCTCTAGTTAAAAAAGATGGATTGCCAGAAATTGCTCGAAAAATCATTGAAGATTTGAAATGGGATTTTAGTGTAACCTATGACGAAAAAGATGCAGTTGGAAGACGTTACAGACGACAAGATGCTTTAGGAACACCATTTTGCATTACGGTTGACCATCAAACAATTGAGGATCAAACAGTAACCATTAGACATAGAGACTCAATGAAACAAGATCGTGTTGAAATTTCAGATTTAAAGTTGATTATAGAAAACGAAGTTTCCATGAAAAATTGGCTGATGAAAGTAAATTAACACAATTATCTATTAAAAATTTAATAAGCTCACTATTCCGTGGGCTTTTTTTATTTTATTTTTTTAGAGTTTGAAGCCATTGAAGAAGTGATAATTTTTCCTTTTCTTCTACAACTTCCATTTGTGCTATTTTATTTGAAACTTTAGCTTTTTTTACAAAAGGTTGATTGTTTTTCTTTTCAAAAGTATCATTATTGTTTTTTATATACAACTTAATTCTTTGAATCATATACCAAGCAGATTTTTGTGTAATCTCAAGCTCTATACTTAATGCAACAGAATTTATTTTACTTTTTTGTGAAGAAATAATCCAGATGGCTATAAACCATTTTTGCAAATCTATTTTTGTATTGTGAAATAAGGTGCCAGTTTTTACATTGAAGTATTTTCCTGATTTTTTGCATTTATAGGTGTTCTTCTTACAGAAATATACTGTTGATTTAGAATCAAATGGACTAACTATTACATCATTCCATCGCAAAACCTCTAAATAGTCAGTACATTTTTGCTCATAGGAGAATGCTTCTAACAAAGCTTCTTTGGTTTTAAAATCAAAATTTAACATAGGAGTGTTTCAATGGTGTAAAAATAAAGAAAATTGTGTAAATAAATATATAAATTTTATTTAACTTCAAAAATTATATATTCAAAAATTCAATCATAATGCAGTTAAACGACTATTTTTTACCTTTTATCAAATAATGTTAACAATCCGTGCTTTTCTATTAACAATCCGCTTTACAATTGGCTAAAAACAGTAAATTAGCAAACAGTTTTAAATAAAACTAAAGAGTAAGTCCCAAGCCTACTTTCATTATTCTTAAAATCTACCTATGCTTAACTAAACCCAATTTAGTATAAGCTTACATGAGACATTCTTTCATCATTATTGACGATGAATCGGAAAGCATTCTAAAAACACTGTCAGTGGCAGCTCGTTTTCAGAATTTGCATTTCGTTGCCTCTGCCAATTCTTATGAGGAAGGTTTGAATCTGATTTTAGAACACCAACCGGCTATAGTTTTTCTTGAAATTAATCCTTTAAAGAAAGAAAGCAACTTGTCGTTGATGCTTATTAATGAACTCTATCGTTATTTGAATGTAATTCCTAAAATTATTGTTACTTCGAGCAAAAGAGAATTGGCATACGAAGCATTGAAACATGGAGCTTTCGATTATTTATCCAAACCTATTGACGGTAACGATTTAAGAAAAACTGTTTTACTTTTTGAGAAAGCTCTTACAACAACTTCTTTAGTAATTCCAAAAGAAAATACTGAAATGGTTCCTGTAAAGCAACAAGCGAATACTATCATTATTCCAGAAACAGCAATCAATGAAATTTCTGTAAATGATTTCAAAGTTGAAGTAATGGAAGAAACCCAATCCATACTTGAATCTTCTGAGGTAAAGGCAGAAACAATCGTTACAACGGATTCTCAGGAAGTAGACGAAGAACTAGTGAAAGTAATGCCGTTTCAACAAGAGGCTAACAAACAAGACAAACCGTTAATTATTTGTGTAAAATCCTACGGTGACTATCGTTTTATTGAAGCCAAGGACATTTGTTATTTGCAAGCGGATAATAACTCTACCGATATTCATTTGTATAATGGCGAAATGATCACCGCATTTAAAACACTAAAGCATTTCGAAAACGTGCTTTCCTTTCCTTTTATTCGAATTCACAACAGCTATATTGTCAACATCGATTACGTATCTAGAATACATACGGGGAATTCCGTATGTTATATAAAGAATACTACAACCAAATTACCGTTTTCTAAATCTTACAAAGAAAACGTCGATGCAATCATCAATAGTATCACAAAAGGCAATTATTTAGAGATTTAGCCTAAATCGTCAAATTCATCCACACGAATTTGGTAACCATTCACTACCAAACGAATACCATTCACCATAAACGCCTGTAACTACTAGGTGTAACGAGACATGCTATATACTTTTACATCGTGAACTGTAATTAAGGTTTGCAGAAAGTTGAATTATACTAATAATAATATAAAGTCTCAAATTATGAAAAAAGCAATTTTAACATTCGGATTATTTTCGTTAATGATGGTATTAACGTCGTTTACTTCTCCTATAGGTGGAAATGGTGGAAACGAAACTAGAAAAATAGGTGGAAATGGTGGAAACGAAACTAGAAAAGCTATCGAAATAGGTGGTAATGGTGGAAACGAAACTAGAAAAGCTATCGAAATAGGTGGAAATGGTGGAAACGAAACTAGAAAAGCTATCGAAATAGGTGGTAATGGTGGAAATGAAACTAGGAAATAATATAGAAATTTAATTTTATATAAAAATTAATTTAAGCTGCCAGAAATGGCAGCTTTTTTTATGGAATTGTTTTACTATTTTTGAAAAACAAATAATAACTTTTTTTGAGAAAATATTTTTACATATCACTTTTCACTTTTTCCTTTTTATTGTATTGTTCTAAAAATAGAACAGCCAATACAGTGCTTCAACAAAAAGATACAATGAATGTGTTTTTAACTGTATCTCAGGCAGAAAATAAATCTGACCAATCAAAAATTCAGGATTTTAAAAAAGCATTTTCCATATTAAAGGAACAGGATAATACACAAATCAATAGAGAAAACCTACTTAAAGTAACTACCGGTTTTAATGCTCTTAGCGAATATGAACTATTAAAAATATCAAATAGTCTTTTGTTAAAAAGATCATTAGAATTTAAAGATACTACAGGGATTGCATATTCTTACTACTACTCAGGTAACTTAAATCTTTACAATCAAGTAAGGGATAGTGCGTTTTTCTATTTTTTAAAAGCAGAAAAATTATTTTTAAAAAAATCAGAAAACTCTGTTCTTGGGGATTTATACCTTAGTAAATCTGCTATCCAGTTAAGCTATATTGATTTTTTGGGAGCTGAATATTCTGCGACACAGGCATTAAAATATGCACGAATAAAAAATGATAAACTGGGCCAATACGATGCATTGACTAATTTAGGAATTGCGTCACATAATAGTGAAAATTTTCGAAAAGCAATTGAATATCATCTTCAGGCTTTAAACTTGGCGAAAGATAATAATCTGAATCCTGAATATTTTCTACAAGAGATATCATTGAACAATATTGGAAACTGTTTTCTTTATTTAAAGGAATATAAAAATGCATCAATAGAATTCCAAAAGGCATTGCAAAATGGCACATTGCCAAAAGAAAAGCCTGGATTGTACGCTACTTTGTTAGATAATCTCGCCTATTCCAGATTTAAATTAAATGAAAACAAAAGTACACTTACTTATTTTTTAAAATCATTAGAGATACGAGACAGTTTAAAATTAGATTCAAAGGTAGTATATAGTAAAATTCATCTATCGGAATATTATTTAACATTGGGTGATACTTTAAAATCACAAAAATATGCTCAGGAAGCTTTACAGCTATCAAAATTAACAGCTCTTTCAAATGATTTATTAGGTTCCCTAAAACAAGTTTCGTTGGTTGATCATAAAAACTCATCCATGTATTCCAAAGAATACATTAAGATAAGTGACAGTATACAACTTGAAGAGCGTAAATCCAAAGACAAATTCGCCCGAATAGCTTTCGAAACCGACGAAATCATTCAAGAAAAAGACAAACTCGCGGAACAAAACCGAAGTCTTCTCTATTTCTTTATAGGAACTTTATTTGTTGGGTTATTATTGTTTGTCATCCGAACCCAACGGGCGAAAAACAGAGAACTTTTACTTAAGCAACAGCAACAAAAAGTCAACGAAGAAATCTACAACCTCATGATTTCACAACAAGCAACCATCGAAGAAAACAGAGTAAAAGAAAAAAAACGCATTGCACAAGAATTGCACGATGGCGTTTTAGGCAGATTGTTTGGTGCTCGACTCAACCTTGATAGCTTGAACCGTTTTAGTGATGACGAATCCATCACCAGTCGTTTTAATTACTTAGCGGAACTTAAAAATATTGAACAAGATATTCGTGAGATTTCACACGATTTAAATCGTGAGAAATATGTATTGATAAATAATTTTGTGGCCATTGTTAGTAATTTATTGGAAGAACAAACCAATTCTTTTGAAGCGGGACTTACTTCTTCTTTAGACGAAAGTATTCAATGGGACAAAGTATCGAATGTCGTAAAAATCAACTTATACCGTATTCTTCAAGAGTCCTTGCAGAATATCAATAAATATGCAACTGCCAAACATATTTCAGTTGAGTTCAAAAAGGAGAATGATCAGATTGTATTTAAAATTACAGACGACGGAATTGGTTTTGATGTTAACACTAAAAAACGTGGTATAGGCCTACAAAACATGCAGTCAAGGGTGAACGAGTGTGAAGGAACCTTCGACATTAATTCGAAAAAAGGAAAAGGAACAACAACAATTGTTAGTGTACCCATAGAAAAGAAAAGTATTGAAGTTTCATGAAAGCTTTACTAAACATACTTATTGTAGATGATCATCCTACTATGATTGAAGGATACAAAAGTATATTGTCTGCAAAGTATAACCTGCAACAAGAAATAACAATTACTATCGCCTACAATTGTCAAACTGCTCATCAATATATTAAAGAAACCTCAGAAAATTTCGATATTGCAATTATTGACATGATTTTGCCTCCTTACGAATTAGAGAATCTATTCTCAGGAGAAGAGATTGCACTTTTGATTCAAAAAGAGCAACCCAGTTGTAAAATCATAATGTCTACTTCGCATACAGAAACATTCGTACTGTATAATCTCATAAAAAGAATCAACCCCGAAGGCGTGTTGGTAAAAAGTGATTATACGTCCGAAGAATTTTTAGTGGCTCTAAATAGTATTTTAGCCGGAGAATCCTATTATAGCTTAACCGCAAAGCAAAGTATCACAGAAATTCATCTTGAAGACAATTATTTAGATTCCTACAATCGTCGAATCGTTTCCTTGTTGGCGAAAGGAATCAAAACCAAAAATCTCCCACAACATTTAAACATCTCTATGAGTGCCATCGATAAACGAAAAGCACATATAAAAGAAGTTTTCGACATCGTAAAAGGAACCGACGAAGACATTATTCGAGTAGCCAAAAGCAGAGGTTTTATTTAATTTAACAATTACTGTAGAAAATCTAGAATAGAATTATCTAAATGTTTCTTATTTTTAAAGTTTACTTTAATTAAAATAGTTGCTTTTGAAACTTTCAGCGTATATAGGACTAAGTATTTTCTTTTTGCTTATGGGATGTTCAGACCATAAGCAAAAAAAGAACGATGCTTTCAATGACAACATTGGTCGCTATATAGCATTGGGAGGTGATAGAAAATTACCGAATGTGAAAAGAATTTACTATAATAATAAAGTGTTGCCTATTTTGTTGCAACAGGAAAATGATTCTTTGAATAGTGATGCTATACTAAAAGTAGCAGGTAATTTTTCTAAACTTTTTGCTTGGAAAGATTTAAAAAGAACCTCTGAAATAGTATTGAAGAAAAGTCTTTTAAAAAATAACAACTATTTTATCGGGCAATCGTATCGTTGGTTGGGAGTCTATTATGTTAATGTGAGTATAAATGATAGTGCCTTTTACTTTTTTTCTAAAGCGGAGAGAATCCATAAAAGATTAAAAAATCATAAAGAATTGTGTCAAATTTATATAGATAAAGCTTTAGTGCAATATTATGTTTGTGATTATTTAGGGAGTGAAACATCTGTAATAAAAGCATTAAAAATTGCCAAAAATAATAATTTAATTGATTTACAAGCAGATTGCTATTTTTATTTAAATTTTAATTCTAATGAGCTTCAAAATTATAAATCAGCCATAGATTACAGCACAAAAGCTTTAGAGCTTTGCAAGAAAAATCAGAAATGGTTTGATCCTAGTGATATAGCATTTTCTTTAAATCAAATTGCCTACAGCTATTATAGGTGGGGAAAAATAGAAGAATCCATAAATTATTATAATTTGGCAATAAAGAAAGATAAACATGCAGTACTTTATCCATCAGCATATAGTATGATGCTAGATAATTATGCAAATGTTAAACTAAAATTTGGGGATTATAAAGATGTTGAAAAAATTCATATTAACGCAAGTAATATAAGAGACAGTCTTAACATAGATCAAGGTCGAAATATAAATAAACGTTTCCT
>CANHMG010000022.1 GCA_947461795.1 Flavobacteriaceae bacterium
CATTTGAAAGCGGACTATATCGACACCGAGAATATTCGCAAAATTGAAAGCCGATTTTTAGCCAATGATATGATTGCTGATGTGGTTTATGACAAACAATTGGTAAGTTTGGTGAATGACAATATCAAGAAAGTGAGTATGTGGATTTTGATAATCAGTGGCATTTTGGCATTGATTGCAGTGTTGTTAATCAATAGTTCAATGCGACTTTCGATTTATTCCAATCGATTTATTATTAAGACGATGCAAATGGTTGGGGCGACGAAATCATTTATCCGAAAACCTTTTATTTGGAGAAGTATTCGTTTGGGTGTAATTGGTTCGGTGTTGGCGATTATTGCATTGATTGGAACGCTTGTTTATATTGATACTAGTTTCCCGAGTTTGAATATTTTAGCCGATCAATTGATGATTGTTTTAGTATTGCTTGGTGTTTTAGCCGTAGGAATTTTAATTACTTGGGTGAGTACATTTTTCGCAACACAAAAATATTTGAATTTAAGAACAGACGATTTGTATTAATTATAGATTGTTGGATTGTTAGATAAATCTGCATTCCTAATAAATATAACCATGAAAGAAAACGAACAAGAAAAACAGGAATTCCTTTTTGAGAAAGTCAATTATAAAATTCTTTTGATTGGAATTGCAGTCATCGCATTGGGATTTATTTTGATGTCTGGTGGAGGAAGTGATGATCCAAAAGTTTTTAACGACGCTGTTTTCAACTTTCAAAGAATTCGTTTAGCACCAACGTTGGTTTTGATTGGATTTGGGATTACCATATATTCGATTCTTAAGAATCCAACAAAGAAAGATCGTTAGATTTTTAGACTATTAGATTTTTGGATCGCTGGATACTCTAATCTAAATAATCTAATAATCCAGCACCCGAGCATCAGCGAACTGGTCAAGCAATCTAATAATCTACATGACAACACTTCAAGCACTTATTCTTGCCATCATTGAAGGCATCACTGAATTTTTACCCGTTTCTTCTACTGGTCACATGATTCTTGGAAGTACTTATTTTGGTATTGAGCACGATGAGTTTACCAAATTGTTTACGATTGTTGTTCAATTAGGAGCGATACTTTCTGTGGTTGTTTTGTATTTCAAACGCTTTTTTCAAACTTTAGAATTCTACTTCAAATTGTTGGTGGCATTTATCCCAGCGGTGGTTTTGGGATTGCTTTTTAGTAAAAGAATAGACGCTTTATTAGAAAATCCAATTACAGTAGCCGTTTCGTTATTGTTGGGTGGAATCGTATTGTTGAAAGTGGATGATTGGTTTGGCAAATCCGAAGCAACAGAAATCACGTATTTGAAAGGATTTAAAATTGGTTTGTTTCAATGTTTGGCCATGATTCCAGGAGTTTCAAGAAGTGGAGCCAGTATCGTTGGAGGAATGTCGCAAAATTTATCTCGCACTTCGGCTGCGGAATTCTCTTTCTTTTTGGCGGTTCCGACCATGTTAGGAGCTACTGTAAAAAAATGTTACGATTACTATAAAGACGGCTATGTCTTGACTCACGATCAAATTAATTTGTTAGTCATTGGAAATTTAGTAGCTTTTATCGTGGCGCTTTTAGCTATCAAAAGTTTTATTGGATTTTTGAGTAAACATGGATTCAAAGTATTTGGTTATTATCGAATCGTTGTAGGGGTAGCTTTACTTTTAATACATTTCTTTATTCATCCACTGACGATACTTTAATGACGGGAGAAGATTTTCAAAACGGACAAATTCTATTAATCGATAAGCCATTGCATTGGACTTCCTTTCAAGCAGTGAATAAAATGAAATGGGTTTTGAAAAGCAAGTTGGGTTTGAAGAAAATTAAAATCGGACATGCCGGAACGCTCGATCCTTTAGCAACTGGATTATTGCTTGTTTGCACTGGAAAATTCACCAAAAGAATTACAGAATTGCAAGGTCAAGCGAAAGAATATACGGGTACTTTCTTTATTGGAGCTACCACTCCATCCTACGATTTAGAAACCGAAATCGACGAAACCTTTCCTACTACACATATAAATGATGTATTAATTCATGAAACTGTAAAACAATTTCTTGGAGAAATAGATCAAAAACCACCAATATTTTCAGCTATAAAAAAAGAAGGAGTTCGATTATACGAACATGCGAGAGCGGGAGAAAGTGTTGAAATTGCCTCTCGAAAAACCACAATCCACGAGTTTGAAATTACACGAATTGCTTTACCAGAAGTCGATTTTAGAGTTGTGTGTAGCAAAGGAACTTACATTAGATCCTTGGCTTTTGATTTTGGAAAAGCATTACAATCAGGCGCTCACCTTATCGTTTTACGAAGAACTAAAATCGGAGAATACGATGTCAAAAATGCTATGGATGTTACAATGTTTGATGATTCAATTGTTCGCACTGAATCATAAGTTCTATGATTTCATTTTGAGTACTTATTCCTTTATCGTGTAAATACCACAATTGCAATTCAGTTTTTGCCGTTTCATCAATAACGCCATACTGTTGTTTGTAGCTTTTGATTAAATCTGCTGCTGCTTTGGGTCTTGGGCCCCAACTTCCAACAACTTCTTCAGCTTCTTTATCTATAATGATTAGTTTTGGAATGGCTTTATTTCCATTGGTTAAGAATAAATTCATCAAAGATTCATTCTCATCTCGAAAAGCAACTTTTAATTCAATATGTTGTGAAACTGAAGCCATTTTATTGATAATAGGCAACAATTGAGCGGCATCTCCACACCATCCTTCAGACAATACAAGCCAGAGATAGTTCTTTTTTAAGTTCATTATTTTTTTAATGACCTCTTCCGTGACAACCATCTTTTTATCCAATCGATTCATTCTAACTTCATTCAATTCGCTATAATGAACTAAATCTTGGGATTGTTCGTTTCCTGATACTTTTCCAGCAATCAATAAATCCGAAACAATAGTTCGGTATTTATCATAAGAATGACTTTTTAAAATGCTTTGTGCTACGGCTATTTTCATGACTTTTAAATTTTATCTTAGTGCAAAGTTACTATTTATCCAATGATATAAATGTGATTAATATCACTTCCGAAATAATATATAAACTATAAAAAAGGAGTGGATATTTTTTTGAAAACAATATTCTCAAAAAAAGAATATCCCTATATTTGCACAACTGAACTAAAACCACTCATGAAATACAAAAGAATACTTCTAAAATTAAGCGGCGAAGCATTAATGGGCAACCGACAATATGGAATAGACCCAGCGAGACTTGCTGAATACGCGGATGAAATCAAACAAATTCATGACAAAGGGATAGAAATAGCGATTGTTATCGGAGGCGGAAATATTTTTAGAGGAGTTTCAGGAGCCAGTAACGGAATGGATCGTGTTCAAGGGGATTATATGGGAATGCTAGCTACTGTTATCAACGGAATGGCTTTGCAAGGTGCCTTAGAAGAAAAAGGAATGTTGACTCGTCTTCAAACTGCTTTAAAAATTGAAGCGATTGCGGAACCTTATATCAAAAGAAGAGCAGTACGTCACTTAGAAAAAGGTCGTATTGTAATTTTTGGAGCAGGTACTGGAAATCCGTATTTTACAACGGATACTGCAGCAGTTTTACGTGGAGTAGAAATACATGCCGATGTTATTTTAAAAGGAACTCGTGTAGACGGGATTTACACTTCTGATCCTGAGAAAGATGCTAATGCAACAAAGTTTGATACTATTTCTTTTGAAGATGTTATTAAAAAAGGATTAAATGTTATGGACTCAACCGCGTTTACATTGAGTCAAGAAAATAAATTACCTATCGTGGTTTTTGATATGAATAAACAAGGAAATTTATTGAAAATTTGTAAAGGAGAAACAATTGGAACTTTAGTGAATGTATAATTTAGATTGTTAGATTTTTGGATCGTTAGAAAATCTAAGAATCGAACAATTCAAAAATCCAAAATATGACTGAAGAAATTGAATTTATTATAGAAAGCACCGAAGAGTCTATGAACGGTTCTATTGCTCATTTAGAAAAATCATTTTTAAATATTCGTGCAGGAAAAGCTTCACCAGCAATGCTTGGAAGCGTATTTGTAGATTATTATGGTTCACAAACACCCTTAGCACAAATTGCCAATATGAATGTTCCCGATGCACGAACGATAACGATTCAACCCTTTGAAAAATCAATGCTGCACGCCATAGAAAAAGCAATTATGGTGGCCAATATTGGTTTTAATCCTATGAATAATGGAGATATTATCATCATATCAGTTCCACCTCTTACGGAAGAACGTCGTCGTGATTTGACCAAACAAGCAAAAGTTGAAGCAGAAGATGCTAAAATTGGAATACGAAATGCTCGTAAGGATGCCAATACCGATATTAAAAAATTAGAAAAAGAAGGAACATCAGAAGATATTTGTAAAACTGCTGAAGATGAAGTGCAACACTTAACCAATTCTTTTATCAAAAAAATTGATGAAATTTTAGCGCATAAAGAAGCTGAAATCATGAAAGTATAAATTAATATAAAATCAATTAATATCCGTCTCGTTTTCATAACAAGACGGATTTTTATTTTACTTATCTTTAGTGTTTCCAAAGATTTTTGAAATTGAAGTGAATGAAAAAATATTTTTTTCTATTGTTGTTTAGTTCACTTGTATGTCAAGCACAATTTCAATATACCGGTAGTATCAAAGATCAGAATTCAAAAACTCCATTAGCTTTTGCCTCTATCCTTACAAATTCTGGAAATACAACTCTGAGTGACATTGACGGGAAGTTTACAGTTGTTTCACCCATCAAATTATCTTCTATAAAAGTCTCTTATATTGGCTATACTTCTATTGAACTAACCCTTGAAAACGACATTAAATTTAATTCCATATTTCTTATACCAAAAACCAATGAGTTAAAAGAAATTGTTATTTCAAGTGATACACAAGGATTGGTTATTATTCAAAAAACAATTCGAAACAAAGAACTAAACGACCCTCAAAAAAAACTTCGAAGTTTTGAATTTAAATCTTATAACAAATTACTGATTACTGCGAATCCGGACTCTATTATAGGTCAGATTGATAGTATATTTATCAAAAAAGCTATCAAAGGAAAAAACTTCAAAATAGATTCTTCGGCTTATAAATTTAAAAAAATTATATCCCAACAACATTTGTTTCAAACCGAGAGAGTATCTCAATTTCAATACAGAGGAAAAGAACTAAAAGAAACGATATTGGGAACCAAAATGGCGGGTTTCAAACAACCAATTCATGAAATTCTATCGGTCAATTTGCAATCTTTCTCTATCTATGATTCTCATTACGAGTTATTCGAAACACTTTATAAAAGTCCTATTTCTGAAAATGCTTTGAAAGACTATCGATATAAATTATTGGATAGTACCGAAATTCAAGGTCGAAAATCCTATTTGATTTATTTTAAGAACAGAAAGAAAAGTAATGAAGCTGGATTAGAAGGCGTGCTCTATGTAGATGCAGAAAATTTTGCGGTTAACCAAGCCATTATGCGCATCAAAGGACTTTTAGATGTTAGTGGAACGCATGAATTTAAGTATTATCCAGAAGAAAATGTTTGGTTTCCAAATCGGAAGATTTTTAAAATAGTCAAAGGAAAAAATAATTATGATATTCGAATTTTGGGAGAAACTTTAGCTTTTGATTCAGAAGAGGAACAAAATACTTCTAGAAAAAAAGTTGCTTCCGATTTTACCTATTTGGTTTCTGAAACGAGTTTGTTTGACATTCATTACAATATTCCTGTGGCTATCAAAAACCCATTTCAGTATATGGAAATTCAAGAAAATGCTGAAAATCAAAACGAATCTTTTTGGAATAATTTCAGAAAAGATACTTTAGATATGAGAAGTCGTAGAACGTATATAGTTCTTGATAGTATTGCTTCTAAACGAAAAATAGAAAAAAGACTTTTTCAAGGACGAAAAATATTAAATGGTTATGTCCCTTTTGGGTATTTTGATTTGGATCTACGATATTTATTAAGTTATAATAACTATGAAGGTTTCCGATTCGGATTGGGTGGAAAGACGAGTGAACTTTTTTCAAAATCTTTTAGAATAGAAAGTTATACCGCTTATGGAATTAAAGATGGTCATTATAAATACAATCTAGGAATAGCTACTCGTATCGAAAACTTTTCCAATTCTTGGATTGGCGCTTCCTTTACCGATGATATTCGTGAGATTGCCAGTAGTACATTCGCTATTGATAAACGAAATTTTAAACTCTATGATCCAAGGCCCATTAATATTAGTACTTTTTATGGTTATCAAAGTTGGAGAGCGTATTTTGAAACGAAATTACTTCCAAAAACGGAAAGTTTATGGCAAATTATGTATGCCCAAATTGACCCAAAATTCGATTATAGCTATAGCTTGAATTCTAAATTGTATGAAAACTTTACCATGACTACAGCTCAATGTTCCTTGCAATGGAATCCTTTTAGCGACTATTTGCAAACGGATGAAGGAAGATTCGAAGTAAAAAAAAGGTTTCCAAAATTTACATTTCAATATACACAGTCAATTCAGGATTGGTTTAAAAATGACTTTAAATTTAGTAAAATAGATTTCAGAACAGAATACGAGAAAAATTATTTAAATGGTCAAAAAACAGCAGTGCTTTTTGAAGCAGGTTATGCTCAAGGAGAATTACCACTTACCCATTTATACAATGCTTCCCCAAATAATTTAACAAATCATAAATTTATTGAACGTATTACAATTGCTGGAAAAAATAGTTTTGAAACCATGTTTTTTAATGAATTTTTCTCCAGTGAATTCGCAATGATTCATATAAAACATGGATTTAAACGAATGGAATTAGCAAGGAAAATCAAACCAAGTTTTGTATTGGTTACGCGGGCTGTTTGGGGAAATTTAAAAAATAAAGAGCGGCATTTTGGATTGAATTACAAATCCTTAGAGCATGGTTTTTTTGAGTCTGGATTCGAATTGAATCAAATTTATAGTGGTTTTGGATTGACTGCTTTTTACCGATATGGCCCGAATCAGTTGCCAAAATTTGAAGACAATCTTGCAATAAAAGTATCCTTTATTTTGAATTTAGGGTTTTAAAATCAAAACAGAAGGCACATGACTCAACCAAAGACTTTGAGAATCTACCAAATTTTTCCAACTTTCAAGACTGATAATCATCAAATCTTGTTTGGATAAAAATTCTTTTTTCATAATTCTATCTTGTAAAACCGTAATGTTGTCGGGATAGTTTTCTTCTAGTGAATGAATTGCACTTCCCATTACAAAATTATTTTTCACCATATTGTTGATGTCTAACAGCGCTATATTAGAGTTACTATTATAAATTAATTTTTGAAAATAATCTATAATAAATGCATCCTCGGAAGAAAATAAAGGAACGAAAACATTTTTGACTTCTTGCAAATCTTTGTCAATCAAAATTCCTAAAGGCATTTTACTTTTCGAAATGATTTGACGAGTTCTTTCATCGAATGGGGAGTTTTCGAATAAGCCTTCTTTACCTGTAAACTTATCGATTAAACGATCTGGATTAATAATTCGAGAAGTAAAACCTAATACTTTCCCCAATAAAGTTCCTTCAAAAATTGACTTCCCTAATCCAACTAAAAGCAGATCATAATCTCCTTGATTGGCTATATCAGAGATATCGGTTTCTATATCTACTGTAGCTTTAAAAATTGTAGTGATTTCTTGTTTTAAAATTTTAGATTCTTCTAGAATTGGTGAGAATCGTTTGCGTTCTTGCTCTTCTAAATTATAGGAATGCATTTCATCGCTTAAAGATAAATGCATTGCAGTAATGGTAGAGGATTCTTTTTGTTTATTGATAAAACTATGTGCCAATCGCAAAAGAGACTTGCCTTTTTCATTGTTTCCAAAAGAAATTAATATTTTATATTTATTGCCATCGTTTTCTATTTCATCTGGGATAAATACATCTTTTGTTTTAAAGATATAATTAATTAAATCCAATGCTGGCCCTGTCATAAAAGTGGTTACTAAAGCCATAATGACCATCATGGTAAAAATTTCAGATGTCAAAACTCCCAAATCATATCCAATGTTCAATACAACCAATTCCATCAAACCACGCGTATTCATTAAGGCACCTATCGTTAGGCTTTCTTCCCAGTTTTGACCCACAAACCTAGCAGCTAAAGCACTTCCTAAAAATTTTCCCGCTACAGCTACTAAAATAATCCATCCGGTAATCTTCCACAAATAGGGATCGTTAATCAATCCGATTTCGGTTCGCAATCCTGTAAAAACAAAAAACAACGGCAATAATAAAATCACAGAAACATCTTCTACTTTTCCGATAAAAATGGCTCTAAACTTCGAAATATCCGGCATGATTGCTCCAGTCATAAAAGCTCCAAAAAGAGCATGAATCCCAATGATTTCGGTTAGATACGAAGAAAGAATTAAGGTCAAAAAGAAAATTGCCACTACTGGTTTATTCAATTTATTTTTGGTTCCGTATAAATCTCCAATTCGTTTCAAAAAGGGTTTGACAACAAATATCATCGCTAATACATAGATAAAGGCAAGTCCAATAATATATAATGAACTCACAAAAGAACCCGCTTTTACAATAGCAATAACCGCTGCTAGAATACACCAAGCAGTAATGTCATCTGTAGCGGCACAGGTGATAACAATCGCACCAATTTTGGTTTTATGAATTCCGCGTTCTTGAACAATTCGAGCCAATACTGGAAAGGCAGTAATACTCATGGCAATTCCAAGAAAAAGACTAAAAGACAAAAATTCGATTCCTTGTGGTGCAAAACGATGGTAAACGAAATACGATAATCCAACACCCAAAGCAAAAGGAATAATGATGCTTGCATGACTAATTACAAGCGCTTCATTGGCTTTATTT
Source organism: Flavobacteriaceae bacterium (assembly GCA_947461795.1). Lineage (GTDB taxonomy): Bacteria > Bacteroidota > Bacteroidia > Flavobacteriales > Flavobacteriaceae > Flavobacterium. The sequence continues at coordinate 8,917 of CANHMG010000022.1, forward strand.
TTTAGTACTTTCAAATCGAGTTCCATACCGATGACAAACATGAAAAGTATTAATCCAATTTGACTTAAAAATTGTAAATTCCCTAAAGAAGCCACTGGAAACAATGCGTTTGAAAATTCTGGAAAATACATTCCCAATAGTGAAGGTCCGAGAACTATTCCGGCTATGATTTCACCAATAACAGTTGGTTGACCAATTTTTCGAAACATCCATCCAAAAAAACGAGCTACAATAATAATGGTGATTATTTGAGCTAAAAGAATGGCGAGAGGATGTTTTACATTATGAAGTAGTGACGCTAAAAATTCCGTCCATTGTGAATTTGTAGAGTTTACTATTACAATATTTCTACCTATTTCTAAGAATTTTCCTTGAGAAAGAATCCAATATATTAAAGCCGAAAAACCTCCCGTTACTATGATGTAAAAAATGGAATTTTTAAAATTCTTCATAGGCTTTCTATTGCTACCTGACTTTGTTTAATTTGATACAAAGATGCGAATTCAAATATAGAAATTATAATATCAAATAAAATAGATGTGGTAAATTAATTGGACTTACAATATCTGCATTTTTTTTGTAAATCTCTTTTAGTATTGAATTGATTTTCTCTTGTTTTATTTACCTTTGCGACTTGTTTTTAAATGTATATGAAAAACGCCATTAAAGTAGGATTTTGGGAAGGATTAGCCCGAATTATACTTAAGAACCGTAACGCCATTATTGTTGCTATTGTAGCGCTTACTCTATTTCTTGGTTTTCAATGGAGAAATTTAAGTATGACCTATACTGAAGCTAATTTACTTCCTAAAAAACACATTGTCAACCAGCAATATCAAGATTTTCTAGACAAATTCGGAGAAGAAGGCAATTTGATTGTCATTGGTTTTAAAGACAACCGTTTTTTTACTCCAAAAGCTTTCTCGGCTTGGAATGAATTAATGACTGACTTAAAAAAAGCTCAAGAAGTAGACTTGGTGGTTTCATTGAATGATTTGAAAAAATTAGAAAAAGACACCATTGCGCAAAAATTTCAATTGGTTTCTTTGATTGACGCTACTCAAACCCATAAAAGTGACTATCTTCAAAAAATAAAATTCGAGCTTTTTCATAATCTTCCCTTTTATGAAGGATTGTTATTCAATAAAGAAACAGGCAGTATTCGTTCGGCAGTTTATTTGAAAAAAAACATAGTCAATACCGAAGCTAGAAAAACATTTATTCTAGAAAATTTAGTCCCAAAAATCGAAAAATTTGAAAAAACTACAGGTATAGATTTACGCGTTTCGGGAATGCCTTACATCAGAACCATCAATGCGGAAAATATGAAGGGAGAAATCGCGCTCTTTATTGGCGCTGCTTTATTCATAACTTCTTTTATTTTCTTTTTATTCTTTCGGTCGTTTCGAGCTACATTCATCTCCATTTGTATTCTCTTATTAGGTGTTGTTTGGTCGTTTGGAACGTTAGGCTTTTTCCATTATAAAATCACGATTCTTACCGCTATCATTCCACCTTTGATTATCGTCATTGGAATTTGCAATTGTATTTTCTTGATTAATAAATACCAACAAGAAATCAAAACCCATAAAAACCAGGCGAAGGCACTACAACGTGTCATCTCCAAAATTGGTGTTTCTACTTTGATGACTAATTTGACCACTGCCGTTGGTTTTGCCACTTTTATGATTACCAATAATGATTTGCTTTTTGAATTTGGATTGGTCACTGCGATTAATGTCATGACTGTTTATCTATTGACACTTTGTATCGTTCCCATCGTCTACAGTTTTATGCCGTTGCCTAAAGAAAAACATTTGTACCATTTGAGCAAAAATTACATTGCTGCTTTATTAAATTGGGTAGAAAACTTAGTCCGATACAAACGAACTAGAATCTATATTATCTACGCGATGTTAATGGTTTTTAGCGTTATCGGGGTTACTCAAATGAAAGTGTCGGGAAGTTTGATTGGTGAAATGCCAAAAAGCGCTTCCTTTTTTAAGGATATTCTTTTCTATGAAAAAGAATTTCATGGTGTCATGCCACTAGAAATAATGATTGACACCCATCGCAAAAAAGGTGTGATGAAACTAGCTACCATGAAAAAAATGGATGAATTGCAGGAAACCATTGCTCAAATTCCTGAACTTTCTCCCGCTGTTTCTGTGGTTAATTTGGTAAAATATTCGAAACAAGCCTACTATAATGGAAATCCGGAATTCTATGAATTGCCTAATTCTCAAGAGCAAGCTTTTATACTTTCTTACGCCAAAAATGCGACCAAAAACACCAAAGACAATTTGATGAAAAGTTATGTCGACAAAACAGGTCAATACGCCCGAATCACGACGTTTATGAAAGATATTGGCACCGAAGAAATGGCTAAAGTAGAAAGTCGATTGCAAACGAAAATAGACGAATTATTCCCTAAAGAGCGATTTACTGTAACTTTAACTGGGAAAGCTTTGGTGTTTCAAAAAGGGACTTCCTACTTGATTGACAATCTAATTATATCTTTAATTTTTGCCATTTTAGTCATAGCAGTTTTGATGGCGTATTTGTTCCGTTCGATGAAAATGGTCATGGCTTCCGTAATTACCAACGTTTTGCCATTATGCATTACGTCAGGGCTGATGGGGTATTTTGGCATTCCTTTAAAACCATCCACCATTTTAGTTTTTAGTATTGCTTTTGGAATTTCTGTAGACAATGCTATTCAATTTATGGCGAAATACCGACATGATTTGATTGCCAATAATGGGCTGGTGAATAAAGCTGTATTTAGTTCTTTGAGAGAAACTGGTATTAGTACTTTTTATACTTCCATCGTATTGATCTTTGGTTTTGCGATTTTTACCTTATCAAGTTTTGTAGGAACGATTGCCTTAGGCGGATTGATATCCTGCACCTTACTCTTCGCCATGTTTGCTAATTTATTAGTGTTACCTGCTTTGGTATTGACTTTTGAAAAGAAGAAAGTTACAAAAGAAACTAAGAAATAAAACTTTATGTTCATCATTATTCACTTTATTGACTGATAAATGGTGAACAACGACCCGAGCGTCAGCGAACAGGCGAAGCAATGTTGCATGAGAAATCGCCCTAGCCCTGGTTGCTTCGCCAATTCAACTTTTTGCCTCGGGTGCGGGATTAGCTTCTGAAAATAATAACAATTCCACTATATTTGCATTCGATTTTAAACTAAAAATCGAAAGATCTAAAAATCCAAAAAATGAAACATACCAAAGTAAAAGACTTACTACAAAGCAGAGCCACCCAAAATGAAGTAAATGCGAAAGGTTGGGTAAGAACTTTTAGAAACAATCAATTTATAGCTTTGAATGACGGTTCAACGCTCAACAATATTCAATGTGTCGTAGATTTTGAAAATACGCCTGAAGAAACTCTGAAAAGAATCACTACTGGAGCTGCCATTTCGGTAACTGGAGCATTAGTTGAAAGTCAAGGTGCTGGGCAGAAATTCGAGATTCAGGTTTCAAAATTAGAAATTTTAGGAGATTCCGATGCGGAGAAATTTCCGATGCAACCTAAGAAACACTCGCTAGAATTCTTGCGTGAAAATGCCCATCTTAGAGTTCGTACGAATGCATTTGGAGCAATCATGCGAGTACGTTCGGTTTTGTCTTTTGCAGTACATCAGTATTTTCAAGAAAGAGGATTTGTGTATGTAAATACGCCAATTATTACAGGTTCGGATGCTGAAGGTGCAGGTGAAATGTTTAAAGTTACCTCTTTACCTTTTGATGGAACTCCAAGAAACGAAGAAGGAAAAGTAAATTATAAAGAAGATTTTTTCGGAAAAGAAACCAATCTAACCGTTTCGGGTCAGTTGGAAGCCGAAACTTTTGCCATGGCATTAGGTCAAGTCTATACGTTTGGACCGACTTTTCGCGCTGAAAATTCGAATACTTCACGTCACTTAGCCGAGTTTTGGATGATTGAACCTGAAGTAGCTTTTAATGATTTGAATGACAATATGGATTTGGCGGAAGATTTTATCAAATATGTGGTGAAATATACCGTTGAGAAATGTAGTGAAGATTTGAAATTTTTAGAAGGCAGATTGACCGAAGAAGAAAAAGTAAAACCACAGGCAGAGCGCAGCGAAATGGCTTTGTTAGAAAAATTGAATTTCGTTTTGGAAAACAATTTCAAGCGTGTTACGTATACGGAAGCGATTGACATTTTACGCGATTCGACACCTAATAAAAAGAAAAAATTCAATTATATCATTAATGAATGGGGCGCTGATTTACAAAGTGAACACGAACGTTTCTTGGTGGAAAAACATTTCAAATGCCCCGTAATCTTATACGATTATCCAGCGAACATTAAAGCGTTTTATATGCGTTTGAATGAAGATGGAAAAACAGTTCGTGCCATGGATATTTTATTTCCTGGCATCGGAGAAATCGTCGGAGGCTCACAAAGAGAAGAGCGTCACGATGTATTAGTAGAAAAAATGAAAGCTTTAGGAATCGATGAAGAAGAATTGTGGTGGTATTTAGATACGCGTAGATTCGGAACTGCGGTTCACTCTGGATTCGGATTAGGTTTTGAAAGATTGGTGTTGTTTGTTACGGGAATGAGTAATATTAGAGATGTTATTCCGTTTCCTAGAACACCGATGAATGCGGAATTTTAGGAGGAAGTGACAGAGTCGCTGAGTGCCAGAGTTTCTGAGTTTATAAAATTGAACTTGAAAAATTTATATAAAATCCAAATTTTAATTAACTTTAATCCATTAACAAGGGGAACTCAATAGCTCAGCTACTCAGTCACTCAGTAACACTCTCATGCTTAAACAATTTCTTAATCTCAAATTATCTCAAAAATTATCTCCTCAACAAATACAGTTGATGAAGTTGATTCAGTTGCCTACGCAAGCATTTGAACAACGATTAAAAGAAGAGATGAATGATAATCCAGCGCTTGAAGCCGGAAAAGAAGAAGAAGAATTGGATGAAAAAGACGAATTCGACAATGAAGAATACGATGATTTTGATGACAATGAAAGCATTGAAGCGGAAGATATCAATATCGATGAATATTTAAGCAACGACGAAACTCCAGAATACAAAACTCAAGCTAATAATTATAGTGATGACGATGAACATCGGGAATCACCTTTAGCTTCACCTGTTAGTTTTCATCAAGATTTAATCAATCAATTGAATACTTTTATTCTCAATGAGGAAGAACGAGAAATTGCAGAATTTCTTGTTGGAAGCATTGATGACATGGGATATATTCGAAGAAGTATTGCGGATATTGTAGACGATATGGCATTTACTCAAGGTATTTACACTACAGAAAAAGCGGTAGAACGCATCTTACAAATAATTCATGAATTAGAACCTTCGGGCGTTGGCGCTCGTGATTTGCAAGAATGTTTGTTGTTGCAATTGAAACACAAAACTCCTTCCGAATATGTTGCTTTAGCTACCAATATCATAGAAAATCAATTTGATGCCTTTACCAAAAAGCACTATGATAAATTGCAACAGAAATTTAATGTTTCGAATGAACAACTTAAAAAAGCGGTTCATGAAATTGAAAAATTAAATCCAAAACCAGGTGGTTCTTTTACGGGTAGTAATAAAATTACAGAAAATGTAGTTCCTGATTTTGCCATACGCATTGTGGAAGGTGAATTAGAATTGACTTTAAATGGTCGTAATGCGCCTACATTACATGTTTCTAAAGATTATCAAGAAATGTTGCAAACCTATAAAGTATCCAAAGACAAATCGAATTCTCAAAAAGATGCTGTGCAGTTTATCAAACAAAAGTTAGACGCTGCAAAATGGTTTATAGATGCTATCAAACAACGTCAAGAAACACTTTTTGTAACGATGAATGCGATTATGCATTACCAACAAGAATTTTTCTTAGAGGGTGACGAAACCAAAATGCGCCCGATGATATTAAAAGATATTGCGGAAATGGTTGGCTTGGATATTTCTACGATTTCAAGGGTTGCTAATAGTAAATTTGTCGAAACACCTTATGGAACTAAACTGATCAAAGAATTTTTCTCTGAAGCCATGAAAAACGATCAAGGAGAAGATGTTTCTACTTTAGAAATCAAAAAAATTCTGAAAAACATATTGGAAGAAGAAGACAAACACAAACCACTTCCTGACGATCAATTAGCAGAATTATTAAAAGAAAAAGGCTATCCAATTGCACGAAGAACTATTGCGAAATATAGAGAACAGTTAGACATTCCTGTTGCTCGCTTGCGAAAAAAGATGTAACTATTAATAAACACTACTCCTTTTGAAAAAGATTTTAACCTTTTTTTCCTATCTTTTACATCCTGTTTTCATTCCGCTTTTTGGTGCTTTAGTCTATTTGTTTTGTGTTGAAAATTATCTAGATGTCTTTTCAAAATATTTATTATTAATTCAAATTACACTCATAACGATATTTATTCCATTGACATTTCTTTACTTTTTGAAAGTTATTGGAAGAGTGGATTCGATTATGGTGTCTGATGTTTCCCAACGTAAAATTCCTTTATTTGTTCAAATAATTTTAGTGACTCTTTTAGTTCTAAAAAGTGTCACTTTCGAGAATGTTCCAGAATTATTTTTTTTCTATTTGGGTGGAATTGTTAGCGCTATTCTAGCCTTTATTTTATTGTTTTTCAATGTAAAAGCTAGCATTCACACTACTGGAATTAGTTCATTGACGGTATTCGTAATCGGATTAAGTCTTCATGAAAACGTCAATTGGATGTATTCTATAGCCTTTCTAATCTTACTCAATGGAATTCTAATGTCTTCAAGACTCATCATGAAGGCTCATACAATAAAAGAATTGGTTTTTGGATTTGGTTTAGGGATAGTACCTCAACTCGTTTTGTTGAGATATTGGCTATAAAATATAAAACATCAAACCGAAATGCAACGCTTGTAATTCTATTCTTTCTCCATTTACTTTAGCGTCTGAGGAAAAGACAGGCAAGAGTCCGTAATAGGAATAGAAATTCCAAGTATTATAGCCAACCGCAAGGTAAATCCCTAATTGAAATTTATTAAAATCTTTATTATTGGACACTGTTATGGAAGATATTTCATCGGTGTAAATCGATTTAGAATAAATCAAATAACTCATTTGTAAACCAGAGTAAACTCTCCAAAATTTATGCGTTTCAGGCACTGAAGTTCTCCATCTGAATTCAATTGGAACATCAACAAAAACTTGCTCAAATTTATTTATTTTGTAATTTGAACCTATAGTATTTGTACTATATACTGGAGTTCCATTTACTTTATAGATAAATAAATTCTGAAAACTATTCGAATAGGACAACCCTAAACCCGAAGCAATGGCTACATTTCTTTTGTCATTTATTGGCATATCTCTTAAAAAACCTGCTTTTAAACCTGTAGAAAATTTGTTTTGGGAAACTCCTTTTGGTGTTTTGAAAATAGTATTGTAGGTAATTGCTAAATAAAACTGATCTTCTCTATACAGTGAATCTACTGCTATCATTGGGTAAGGCAGTTTAATTTCTTGCGAAAAAACAACAGTAATATTGAAAAAAAGAAAGCCTATTATTATGAAGCGCATCCGTATTATTTTGTGCTTTAAAGGTAAAAAAAAACAGTTATAAAGTTTGAATATTAAAATGTAAATTTGTGGAAACATTCGAAAATAGATTCCCTTTCATAAATAACAGATTAAATTTAATGAATCCGATACAATACGAATTTTATGAATAAAGACTGAAAACGGGAACAAATAAACCGATTGATTCAAAAATAAAAAAATAAAATGAACGAGTTGTCTGAATAACTTCCAAAGAATAAAAACCTCTAATACACCCCAATTGAAATGATAATAATAATCGCTGCAGCTGCAGAAAACAATGCTTTAGGGAAAAATAATGAGCTGCTTTGGCATTTGTCAGATGACTTTAAAAGATTCAAACAACTTACCTCCCATCATCATATCATTATGGGACGAAAAACTTTTGAAAGTTTCCCGAAACCATTACCCAACAGAACGCATATTGTAATTACCCGACAAGTGAATTACCCTCCAGAAGGATGCATTGTAGTAAATAACTTGATGAAAGCTATAGCAATTTTACCTGCAAATGAAGATGCCTTTATTATTGGTGGCGGAGAGATTTATGAATTGGGTTTGCCATTTACGGATAAAATAGAATTGACTAGAGTGCATGCTCATTTCGAAGCAGATACTTTTTTCCCTATTCTAGACATGACTATTTGGAAATTAGAAACTACAGTTTTTCACCCAAAAGATTCCAATCATGCTTACGATTTTACTTATGAAACTTACCTAAGAAAATAAGAATTAATTTCAATTTATGAAGCAACTGTTTGTCAAAATTGATTTAAAAAATTCAAGAATAACAGCCTTTTTAGATTCTATTGTTTATAGTATATTTGTCGAAAATAAATATGTCAAAAATCATCACTCCATACAAATCCTCTACATTGTGCAAAAAAGAACAAGTTGCTCAAATGTTCGATACTATTTCAGGTAATTACGATAGCCTAAATAGAGTGATCTCTTTTGGTATTGATGTGAAATGGCGTAAAAAGGTCGTTCAACTTGTTTCTGAAAAGAATCCTAAAACAATACTCGATATAGCTACTGGCACAGGTGATTTAGCGATAATGATGGCCAATACTACTGCTGAAAAAATCATCGGTTTAGATATTTCGCAAGGCATGTTAGATGTTGGAATAAAGAAGATTGCTTCCAAAAATTTGAATCTTAAAATAGAAATGCTAAATGCAGATTCTGAAGCAATGCCCTTTGAAGACAATTCTTTTGATGCAATAACGGTTGCCTTTGGCATCAGAAATTTTGAAAATTTAGATAAGGGACTTTCAGAAATTTTACGCGTTTTAAAGCCTAATGGAGTTTTTGTAATTTTAGAAACATCCAATCCTACTCAAACGCCCTACAAACAAGGGTATGTATTGTATACAAAATATCTCTTGCCAATTATTGGAAAATTGTTTTCTAAAGACAAAGTTGCCTATGGATATTTATCAGAATCCGCTTCGGTATTTCCTTTTGGTGAAGCTCTAAACAATATTTTGAAAAAAAATGGGTTTATAGAGGTACTTGCTAAACCACAAACTTTTGGTGTTGCTACAATTTATACCGCTACCAAAAAATAATAGTTTGAAATGAAAAATAAAATTGCTTTTATCTTATTGTTTTTTGTTCTGACTGGATATGCTCAACATGGAAGGAAAGTTTTTGGAAAAGATCCTTTAATTAATCTTGAAAATTTTGATAAACAGCGAGTATATTGGGGCTATTTCTTAGGATTTAATATTTATGATTATAAATTTGATTATAAAAAAAACGCTGCAGATATTAATGTAGATCGAACTACTGGATTTAGTGTCGGATTAGTAGGCGATTTAAAAATAATGGAATACATCAATATTCGTTTTGAACCAGGCCTTTTTTATACTCAAAGAAATCTTACTTACTCCAATTTCACTAGAGATGTTGATTCTCAAAGAAAAGTAAGTGCTACGTATATTCATTTCCCATTATTATTGAAATTTTCTTCGGCACGTACTGGGAACATCAGACCGTATTTGCTTGCTGGTATTTCTAGAACGCTTAATTTATCAAGTAATTCAAGCTCTCAGGATGATAATTCACAACAGAAATTTAGAGTAAAAAATTGGACAAAAAATTACGAATTAGGTTTTGGAATTGATTTGTATTTAGAATATTTTAAATTTTCACCATCCATCAGAGGCGTTTTCGGAATGGATGATGAATTGATTCGAGACAATGACCCAAATAGTCCATGGACAGGCAATGTAAAATCGATGTCTACTCGTGCAATACTTGTCAATTTTACATTTCATTAGGAACTTTATTAACTATTAGCCCTGCAAAACTCACTCAAAAGAATTGCTGTTGCTGAAGCCACATTCAAACTTTCAGTCTTTTTTAGTTTTCCAAATCTTGGAATGGTAATTCTGTTTTGAATACAGTTTTCAATTTCTTTAGAGATCCCATTGGCTTCATTTCCTAAAACAATAATTCCCTCTTGAGGTAATTTCTCTTTATAAATATTAGCACCCGTCATAAAAGTACCATAAACAGGTAAATTTGTTTTACCAATCCATTCTAAAAGGTCGACATAGTTAACTTTTACTCTAGACACAGAACCCATCGTGGCTTGAATCACTTTTGGGTTATAAAGATCCACAGTTTCTTTAGAACAAACTACTTGTTCAATTCCAAACCAATCACACAATCTTAAAATTGTGCCCAAATTTCCAGGGTCACGAATAGCATCTAAAGCTACAATAAGTCCTTTTTCATCAATTTGTGTTATTTCTGGAATTTTAAAAATTGCTAAACAATTATTAGGTGTCGTTAATGCCGTTATTTTAGCTAATTCTTCGACTGAAATTATAGTTTTTTGGCTTGACAAAACTGAATCAAACAGCGGCTCTGTTTGGTAGAGATGATACAATTCAAAATTTGATTGAAGAAGTTCTTGGATTACTTTAATTCCCTCGGCTAAGAACAAACCATGTTGTGAACGGAATTTTTTTTGATGCAAACTCGTTATTAATTTTATTTGGTTTTTACTAACCATAGAAAAAATGTACTTTTGAATTAAATATTTCACAACCTTTGAGAAACTCTTCAACAAAAATATCATTATTTATTCTAATAGGGATTATTATTACCGCATGTAATACCCTTAAGAGAGTTCCAAACACTAAAAAACTCTTGACTAAAAATGAAATTTTTGTCAATGAGAAAAAAAATAATTCCGAAAACATTACCGATTTAATTTATCAAAAACCAAATACTTCAATATTAGGTTATCATTTACGTTTAAATTTATACAATTTAGCCAATCTCAAACACGATTCAATTTATAAATCAAAATTTACAAAAAACCCTGAAAAGTATAAGCGAATGTCGAAATTGCTTTCTGCTAAGCAAGTCAATCGTTTGGGTAATTCGTTTTGGTATTCTGGAATTCATGAGTTTTTGAAAACAACAGGGGAAGCACCCGTAATTGTAGACCTTAAAAGCACAGATAAGTCTAACGTTCGTTTAAAATCTCATTTTTTTAATCGTGGCTATTTCGATGTGAAATCTACTTATCAAATTGATTCCATTAGTGCGAAAAAAGCAAAAATAAAATATACTGTGGTTACCGGAAATCCGTATATTATTGATACTTTAAAAACAACTATACTTACTCCTGTTTTGGATTCCTTATATCAAATAAACAAATCAAATTCGTTTTTGAAAACTGGGAAACAATATCAAACGATCGATTTTGAAGAAGAAAGAAATCGAATTACCACGCACTTTAGAAATAATGGAGCTTTTGATTTTCAACCCAATAACATCAATTTTGACATTGATACCCTGAATGGAAATCACAAAACCAATATCAATCTAAAAATTGAAAATTATTCTTATTCCGAAGGCGATTCAATTAAGACTCGGCCTTTTAATTTGTATCCGATAAGTGAAGTAAATATCTATACTGATTACAATTCGAAAGACACCTCTAAAACAGCAGAGAAAAAGACCATTTATTCTAATTTTAATTTATTTAGTAAAGGCAAATTAAAATACAAACCAAAAGCTATTACCAATGCTATTTTTATCACAAAAGGAAGTTTGTATTCCGACACAAAAACCAATCTTAGCACGCGATATTTAAGTAATTTAAGAGTATTTAATTATCCTACAATTAAATATACTATCAATCCTAACGATTCTCTTAACAAATCCTTGATTGCCGATATTTACCTTACTCAACGAGAGAAATTTAGTTTTGGTTATGGCATTGATTTCACACATTCAAATATTCAAGATTTTGGAATTTCCGGGAATCTATCTTTCCTAATTCGAAATGTATTTAACGGCGCTGAAACCTTCGAAATTGCTACTCGGGGAAATATTGGATCTTCTAAAGATTTAGCGAATCCTGACAATCGTTTCTTCAATGTTTCTGATTATGGAATAGATTTTAAATTAAATTTCCCAAGAATTTTTATGTTTTTTAACACCGATAAAATTATACCCAAACGAATGATTCCTTCAACAGCGGTTAGCATGGGTTTTTCTAAACAAATTAATATAGGTTTAGATAAAGAAAATTTTACTGGAGCCATGACCTATAATTGGACATTAAACCGAAATACTTCCCTACGATTTGACCTTTTTAATATTCAATATGTAAAGAATTTAAATCCAGGCAATTATTTTAATGTATATCAATCTTCCTATGATGTTTTGAATAATTTAGCAAAACTTTACGATACTGATTTAAGTCATTTTGATAGTAATAATGATTTAACAGTCACCACAGGAGTCAATGGATTTTTAAATGATATTGCAGACAATACAATAACACTAAACACTGAGGATTTAGATGCCATAAGAAGTGTAGTTGAAAGAGCTTCTAGACTTACTGAAAACAATCTGATTTTCGCCTCTAGTTTTTCTATTTCTAAATCCACAAAAAACGGAATAAATGATGAAAGTTTTCATATCTTCAGATCTAAACTAGAATCTGCTGGAAATTTTTTATCCTTATTGGCTAGTTTAGCAAAACAAACTGGCAATCAAAATGCTAGTAAAACGATCTTTGAAGTAGCTTATTCCCAATATTACAAAACGGAATTAGAATACATAAAACATTGGGATTTAAATCACAGAAAAGTACTTGCTTTTAGGAGTTTTGTCGGAATAGCTATTCCTTACGGAAATTCCGTTAGCATTCCATTTTCTCGAAGTTATTTTTCAGGAGGATCGAATGATAATAGAGCATGGCAATCGTATTCTCTTGGTCCAGGAAGAACAACAGCTGTAAACGATTTTAATGAAGCCAATTTTAAAATAGCTGTAAGTAGTGAGATTCGATTTAACTTTTTTGGTAAATTTAATGGTGCTTTGTTTGTAGATTCTGGAAACATTTGGAATATTTTTGATAATGTTGAAGACGAAGATGCTGTTTTTAATGGAATAAAATCTCTTAAAGATATAGCAGTTGGATCTGGTTTTGGGCTACGTTATGATTTAAGTTTTTTCGTTTTTCGTGTTGATTTTGGGTTTAAAACCTATAACCCCGCTGATCAATCCAACAAAAAATGGTTTAGAGATTATAATTTCAGCAACTCTGTCATAAATATTGGAATTAATTATCCTTTCTAAATTTATTAATTATTAATTTTGTAACCCTAACCTTTAAAAAAATACTCATGGCTCATAATATAAAACCTGGCGTTGCAACTGGAGATCAAGTTCAAGAAATTTTCAATTATGCAAAAGAAAAAGGATTTGCACTTCCTGCGGTAAATGTTACTGGATCTAGTACCATTAATGGGGTTTTAGAAACTGCTGCAAAACTAAATGCACCAGTTATCATTCAATTTTCGAATGGCGGAGCTATTTTTAATGCCGGTAAAGGATTATCTAATGCTAATGAAAAAGCATCTATAGCTGGCGGAATTGCTGGAGCGAAACACATTCATACACTGGCTGAAGCATATGGCGCGACCGTGATCCTTCATACCGACCATTGTGCTAAAAAACTATTGCCTTGGTTAGATGGTTTGTTAGACGCCAGCGAAAAACACTTTGCCGAAACTGGGAAACCACTTTATAGTTCACATATGATTGATTTATCGGAAGAACCTCTTCACGAAAACATAGAAATCTGTGCTACCTATTTGAAAAGAATGAGCAAAATGGGTATGACACTAGAAATTGAACTAGGAATTACCGGAGGAGAAGAAGATGGTGTTGACAATTCTGACGTTGACAGCTCTAAATTATATACGCAACCCGAAGAAGTTGCTTATGCTTATGAAGAATTGATGAAAGTAAGTCCTCGTTTTACGATTGCTGCTGCTTTTGGAAATGTACATGGGGTTTACAAACCTGGAAACGTAAAATTAACTCCAAAAATTCTTAAGAACTCTCAAGATTACGTTCAAAATAAATTCAACACGGGACATAATCCTGTTGATTTTGTTTTTCATGGTGGATCTGGATCTACTTTAGAAGAAATCAGAGAAGGTATTAGTTACGGTGTAATAAAAATGAACATCGATACAGATTTGCAATTCGCTTTTACAGAAGGAATTCGTGATTATATGGTGAATAATATTGCGTATTTGAAAACTCAAATAGGAAGCCCAGATGGACCAGAATCTCCAAATAAAAAGCATTACGATCCAAGGAAATGGGTTCGTGAAGGTGAAATAACATTCAACAAAAGATTAGAACAAGCATTTGCTGATTTAAACAACGTAAACACATTATAAAAAAATTACGAATTACGAATTATAAAATTAATTCATAATTCATAATTTATAATTCATAATTATAAAGTATGGCTTGGTTTAAAAGAACAGAAAAAGGAATAACCACCGCAACAGAGGACAAAAAAGATGTTCCAAAAGGATTGTGGTATAAATCTCCAACAGGTAAAATCATTGATGCGGATGAATTGGAACGTAATTTATGGGTAAGCCCTGAGGATGGATTCCATGTTAGAATTGGAAGCGCAGAGTATTTTCAAATATTATTCGACAACAACGAATTTAAAGAATTGGATGCGAAAATGACTTCTAAAGATCCGTTGCATTTTGAAGACACAAAAAAGTATTCCGATCGTTTAAAAGAGGTGATGGATAAAACCAAATTGAAAGATGCGGTTCGTACCGCAGTCGGAAAGTCAAAAGGAAAAGATTTAGTGGTGTGCTGTATGGATTTTGTTTTTATTGGAGGATCTATGGGCGCTGTGGTTGGTGAGAAAATAGCTAGAGGAATTGATTATTCTATCAAACACAAAATTCCGTTTTTGATGATTTCTAAATCTGGTGGTGCTCGTATGATGGAAGCAGCGTATTCATTAATGCAATTAGCAAAAACTTCCGCCAAACTAGCACAATTGGCTGAAGCTGGAATTCCTTATATTTCACTATGTACTGATCCAACAACTGGAGGAACAACTGCTTCCTATGCAATGTTGGGTGATGTAAATATTTCGGAGCCTGGTGCCTTAATTGGATTTGCTGGCCCACGAGTTGTAAAAGACACCACTGGAAAAGATTTGCCAGAAGGGTTTCAAACTGCAGAGTTTGTCTTAGAGCATGGTTTCTTAGATTTTATCACTCCAAGAAAGGAACTGAAAGATAAGATTAATTTATATATCGATTTGATAGAGAATAACGAAATACGATAAATAAAAAACCCGAGAAGTTTCTCGGGTTTTTTTATATTTATTCGAATTACATTCCTGTCCGAATCGCTTCCACTGGATCTAATCGTGAAGCTGAAATAGCGGGCAAAATTCCTGAAAGTAATCCAATAAAAGCAGACAATCCTGTTCCTAGAGCTATATTGGATAAACTTAAAACAAACTCAAATTCGAGTGCATTGGTTAAGATAATAGAGATTATCCAAACCAATAGCAATCCGATTACGCCACCAATTAGCGAGAGTATAACTGATTCAAACAAAAACTGAAATAAAATAAATTTGTTTTTGGCTCCCAATGATTTTTGAATACCGATTAGATTCGTTCGCTCTTTCACAGATACAAACATAATATTGGCTATTCCGAATCCACCAACCAACAATGAGAATCCACTGATAATCCAACCAATCATATTCATTTGTGCTACAATACCATCAATCATATCCGTAAAACCTGAAAGTATATTGATAAAAAAGTTGTCAATCTCGTCGGTTTTTACACCCCGCATATTGCGCAATTTTTGAGCTATTTCTGCTTTTAGTTCAGGAATATCTGTACCTTTTTCAGGTTTAATTACAATGACTGGCAATACCATTTCGTTATTTTCACCAAATAGTTTTCTCAAAAAATTTACCGGTATAAAAGCCGAAGTATCATCACTGTCTCCAAGTCCAAGACTCATTCCTTTCTTTTTCGTAACACCAATTATAGAAAATCGCTGTCCATATAATCGAACAGTTTTACCAATAGGATCCATATTTTCAAAAAGTGTATTCGCAATCTCATACCCTAAAACCACAACTTGATTGGCTCCATTTGATTCTCTTTCATTAAAAAAACGACCACTAGCAATTTCTAATCTTTGAATATCCGCAAATTCATAAGTTACCGGAACAACATTAACATTCGAAACCGTTTTCGATTCATGTTTTATTTGCTGAGAATTAGTAAAAAATTGAAAGCAGGAATTTTCTACATGCGATAAAGCACCTTTTAAATATTGATATTCTTTGTAGTTTACATTAGGAAACTGTTCTAACTTCCAACGTGGAATGTCGGTTGGTCCGAAACATTGACTAGTCAAATAAATGGTATTTTTATCTAAAGTGCTTAGATCCCCTTTAATTTTACGATCTAAAGAATCCACAGCAGCAAGAACAGCTATAATTGAGAAAATACCGATAGTTACTCCTAAAAGCGATAATAATGTCCTCAATTTATTCGTTCGTAAAGCATTTAAAGCAAAACTTAAACTCTCTGAAAGCAACCGAAAATAAACTATCATAGACTACAATTTTGGAAAAGTAAAAATCTGTTTTTTTTCATCAAAAACCTAATAAAATCAGACTTGGTCATTTGTACTACTTTATAAAATATTGTTACATAATTCGATTGAATTTTAGTTGCAAAAAAACTACTTTTGCACGCATAAACACAACTACTACATGAACGCTACAAAAACAATCCAATCCGCTTTAATTTCAGTCTTTTCAAAAGACGGTTTAGAGCCTATTGTTCGCAAACTACACGAACAAAATGTCATCCTTTATTCCACTGGTGGAACAGAAGATTTTATTAAAAATATAGGTATTCCAGTCGTTGCAGTAGAAGACGTTACCTCTTACCCTTCAATTTTAGGAGGAAGAGTGAAAACTTTACATCCAAAGATATTTGGCGGTATATTAAACCGTCAAGACAATGATAGCGATGTACAACAAATGGAAGAGTTTCAAATTCCTCAGATAGATTTAGTAATTGTCGATTTATATCCATTTGAAAAAACGGTAGCATCGGGAGCTTCAGAAAGTGATATCATCGAAAAAATTGACATTGGTGGTATTTCATTAATTCGAGCTGCAGCAAAAAACTTTAAGGATACTGTAATTGTTGCTTCGGTAAAAGAATATCCTTTGCTTTTAGAATTGCTGACCAATCAAAATGGTGCCACGACTATTGAAATCAGAAGAACATTGGCCACAAAAGCCTTTAATGTTACTTCTCATTACGATGCTGCTATTTTTAATTATTTTAATAAAAACCATGAGGAAGCCGTTTTAAAAATAAGTGAGCTCCATGGAACTGTTTTACGTTATGGAGAAAATCCACATCAAAGAGGTTTTTTCTTTGGCGATTTTGAAGCGATGTTTACCAAATTACACGGGAAAGAATTGTCGTATAATAATTTGTTGGATGTGGATGCTGCGGTCAATTTGATTTTAGAATTTAAAGAAGATGCAGCAACCTTTGCTATTTTAAAACACAATAATGCATGTGGGATAGCTACAAGAAATACAATCAAAGAAGCTTATTTAGCGGCATTAGCTGGCGATCCTACTTCTGCTTTTGGAGGAGTTCTAATAGCAAACCGAAAAATAGATACCGATACAGCTACTGAAATTAATGCCTTGTTCTGTGAAGTTGTAATTGCACCAAGTTACGATGACCAAGCTTTAACCCTATTGTCAGAAAAGAAAAACAGAATCATTTTGATTCAAAAAGAAGTCTTATTACCTCAAACTTCTGTGAGAACTTGCTTGAATGGAGTTTTAGTTCAAGACAGAAACAATGTTACTGATACTAAACAACTGCTAAAAAACGTTACTAATACATCACCATCAGAAAATGAAATAAATGATTTGTTATTTGCCTCAAAAATCTGTAAAAACACCAAATCGAACACAATAGTTTTGGCAAAAAACAAAACATTACTTGCTTCTGGAACTGGCCAAACTTCAAGAGTTGATGCATTGAAACAAGCCATTGAAAAAGCAACTGCATTCGGATTTGATTTAAATGGTGCTGTCATGGCAAGTGATGCATTTTTTCCATTTCCTGATTGTGTAGCAATTGCGAAAGAAGCTGGAATTACTGCCGTAATTCAACCTGGAGGTTCCATAAAAGATGCGTTGAGTATTGATTATTGCAATGAAAATAAAGTTGCAATGGTATTTACAGGAACACGTCATTTTAAACATTAATTTGTTTAACTTTGTGCGTTAAAATTTATATAAACATAATAAACCCTTAAAAGACTTATGGGATTTTTTGATTTCATGACCGAGGATATCGCGATAGACCTTGGTACCGCTAATACTCTTATCATTCACAATGACAAAGTAGTCATTGATAGTCCATCGATAGTAGCTCGTGATCGTATATCAGGTAAAATAATTGCCGTTGGAAAAGAGGCGAATATGATGCAAGGAAAAACTCATGAAAACATTAAAACCATTCGTCCATTAAAAGATGGAGTTATCGCTGATTTTGATGCTTCTGAGAAAATGATCAGCATGTTTATCAAGAGTATTCCAGCTTTAAAGAAAAGAATGTTTACCCCTGCATTACGAATGGTAGTTTGTATTCCTTCTGGAATTACAGAAGTAGAAATGCGAGCCGTAAAAGAATCTTGTGAGCGTGTCAACGGAAAAGAAGTCTATTTGATTCACGAACCAATGGCTGCTGCAATTGGTATTGGTATCGATATTATGCAACCTAAAGGAAATATGATTGTAGATATTGGTGGTGGAACTACTGAAATTGCAGTAATTGCTTTAGGTGGAATTGTATGTGATAAATCTGTAAAGATAGCGGGTGACGTTTTCACCAATGACATCGTATATTATATGCGCACGCAACATAATTTATTTGTTGGAGAAAGTACTGCAGAAAAAATTAAAATTACTGTGGGTGCAGCATTAGAAGAATTAGAAACTGCACCAGAAGATATGTCGGTTCAAGGAAGAGATTTATTGACTGGAAAACCAAAACAAGTTGAAGTTTCTTATAGAGAAATTGCCAAAGCGTTAGACAAATCGATTCAACGTATTGAAGATGCAGTAATGGAAACTTTATCTCAAACTCCTCCTGAATTAGCAGCAGATATTTATAACACTGGAATTTATTTAGCTGGTGGCGGATCTATGTTAAGAGGTTTAGACAAACGTATTTCTCAAAAAACTGACTTACCCGTTTATATAGCAGAAGATCCCTTAAGAGCAGTAGTTCGTGGAACTGGAATGGCTTTAAAAAACATCCCGAAATTTAGAAGTATTTTAATAAAATAATACGCCTAATTCATGCAGCAAATATTTATTTTTATATTTAAAAACAGCTATAAATTGCTGTTTTTGCTGCTTTTGGTGGTTTCCTTAGTGTTCACAATTCAA
>CANHMG010000023.1 GCA_947461795.1 Flavobacteriaceae bacterium
ACAAAAGATTCCATAACAATTGAAGCGTCAACTAAAATAAATTCCAACATCAAAATAAAAACCTATAACGACCACCGAATGGCGATGGCTTTTGCGCCGCTAGCTTTGCGAGTTCCTATTTTCATTGAAGATGCTGAGGTTGTGTCTAAATCCTATCCCGATTTCTGGAACGATTTGAAAAGTATCGGATTTCAAATAAAAAGTACTCAGTAACTCAGTAACTCAGGCACTCAGCAACTTAATTAAAAAATAAACCCCAAAACACTTGACAACGCCTCCTTCACAATCGTATATTTGCGACCTAAATAAAAAGTCTTAATGAAATTATCTCATTTTCAATTCAATTTACCCAAAGAACTTCTTGCCGAATTTCCAGCCGAAAACAGAGATGAATCTCGTTTGATGGTCATCAACCGTGAGAAAAAAACCATCGAACACAAAATGTTTAAAGACATTATCGATTATTTTGGTGATGGCGATGTATTGGTTTTAAATAATACCAAAGTTTTTCCAGCACGTTTGTATGGAAATAAAGAAAAAACTGGAGCTAGAATCGAAGTTTTCTTACTAAGAGAACTTAACTCAGAACAACGCCTTTGGGATGTTTTAGTAGATCCAGCTCGTAAAATCAGAATCGGAAACAAATTGTATTTCGGTGACGACGATTCCTTAGTTGCTGAAGTTATCGACAACACCACTTCCCGCGGAAGAACACTTCGTTTTCTTTACGATGGTTCGTACGAAGAATTCAGAAATAAATTGACAGAATTAGGAGAAACTCCTATTCCAAAATACATCAATCGCGAAGTAACTCCAGAAGATGCAGAACGTTATCAAACGATATATGCTAAAAATGAAGGAGCAGTTGCCGCACCAACAGCAGGTTTGCATTTCTCAAAACACTTATTAAAACGTTTGGAAATCAAAGGAGTGAATTTTGCAGAAGTGACACTTCACGTTGGATTGGGAACTTTCAACCCAGTAGAGGTTGAAGATTTATCCAAACACAAAATGGATTCAGAAGAGCTGATCATTACACAAGAAGCCTGCGATATAGTGAATAACGCAAAAGTAAATAAGAAACGAATTTGTGCTGTGGGAACCACTTCTATGCGTGCTATAGAAAGCTCGGTGTCTTCGGCGAGAACTTTAAATCCATTCGAAGGTTGGACCAATAAATTTATTTTTCCACCGCATGAATTTAGTGTTCCAAATTGCATGATTACCAATTTCCACACACCAAAATCAACCTTGTTGATGATGGTTTCTGCTTTTTGCGGTCACGATTTGATGAAGAAAGCCTACGAAGAAGCCATCAAAGAAGAATACCGTTTCTATTCCTACGGCGATGCCATGTTGATTATTTAATCAGAATTCATTTCAGATTTTCACATAAAAAAATCCCGTCATTATTTGATGGGATTTTTGTTTTTTGGGCGTGCCCACAAGGGTCAGGCTATCCGCACTCGCTTTTTTGCTCCGCTGTGCTTCACAAAAAGAGCTCAGACAATTGCTACTATCCTTCACGCAATCCTATTCCGATTCAAGTCTTAATGTCTAAAGCGAAGCGTGTCTTACAATCCAAAGCGTAGTGTTTCTAATCTACCTGATACACTAACTTCACCGTAATATTGGCTGTTTTATTTTTCGAAATCGTATTAAATGAACCACCGTACGAAAAGTCTTCCGAGGAATTTTGTCCTGTAATCTGAAAAACACCCATGTCCGATTTTTTTAGGTTTCCTAAACTAGCGCCGGCGTTTTCAGCGATACTTTTGGCGCGAATTCGTGCATCTTTAGTGGCTTCGGCAATCATTTTGATTTTTAATTCCGCCAATTTGGTGTAGTAATATTCTGGTGGATTCGAGTAAAATTCCACGCCAGAATTGATCAATTCGCTCGATTGTCTCGAAATGTCTTCAATCTTATTCACTTCTTTCGATTGTACAGTCACCGTTTGTGTTAATGAAAAGCCAGTGAAAATTTGCTGTTTGGTCGAACCATTTTCATTGTACACATAATCAAAGTCTTTGTTGAAATTGACCGCTGAGAAAACTATTTCACTTGTATTAATGCCTTTAGAAAGCAAATACGATTTTATTTTTTCACGATCGAAGTCCAAAGCGGCATACGCTTCTTTTAAACCCATACTTTTCTTAGAAAACGATCCGCTCCATACAATTAAATCTGAAGTAAAATCTTTTTTTCCGAGTCCGGTTACGCTAATCGTATCGTTACTTTGGTTTCTATTTTTAAAAGCATTTGAAAATAAATACGCCGCAATAATAACGGCAAGCGCAATAATAATAGAGTTCGCGTTGGTTTTCATAGAATGAATTTTAGATTTTAAAAATAAACAAATTTTGAATACTCTTTACCTAACGCAACTTCTTATTTTTTGTTATTTTTACGAACCTTAAAATGCAACCCATGACTTTTCAAAATACGAGAGCTTTTGCTCAGGAACTCGATCATCAAGATTCGCTTCGCCAGTATAAAAACGAATTTATTTTCCCACAACACAACGGAAAAAACGTGATTTATTTTACAGGAAACTCTCTTGGACTGCAACCCAAAAGAACAAAAAAGTATGTTGATGAAGTTATGGAGGATTGGGCTAATCTAGCCGTCGAAGGGCATTTCTACGCTGAAAAACCTTGGTGGGATTATCACGAACGTTTTGCAAATCCGCTGGGTAAAATTGTAGGAGCAAAACCCTCTGAAGTGACCGTAATGAACACGCTAACGGTGAATTTACATTTACTCATGGTGACGTTCTACAGACCAACTAATACTCGTTATAAAATCATTTGTGAAGAAAAAGCTTTTCCTTCCGATCAGTATATGTTTCAAAGTCAAGTGAACTTTCACGGATATAAAACCGAAGATGCCATTGTTGAAATCAAACGTCGCGAAGGAGAACACAACATTCGATTAGAAGATGTTTTGGCTAAAATAAATGAAGTGGGTGACGAGTTGGCATTAGTTTTAATTGGTGGTGTTAATTATTATACGGGACAAGTTTTCGATATGAAGACGATTACCGACGCAGGGCACAAAGTAGGTGCACAAGTAGGTTGGGATTTGGCGCATGCTGCTGGCAATATCAAATTGCAATTGCACGATTGGAATGTCGATTTTGCATGTTGGTGTAGTTACAAATACATGAATTCGGGACCAGGAAATGCGTCGGGTTGTTTCATTCATGAAAAACATCATTTTAATTCAGATTTACCACGATTCGCCGGTTGGTGGGGACATAACAAAGAACGCCGTTTCAAAATGGAACCTGATTTTGACCCTGTTCATGGCGCCGACGGTTGGCAAATAAGCAATCTGCCCATACTTTCTTTAGCGCCTTATTTGGCTTCAGTCGAAATGTTTGAGGAGGTGGGGATGGACGCGATTGTCGCCAAAAGAGATCAAATTACGTCTTATCTTGAATTCGTTTTACATGAAATAGATAAAGAAGTTGATAGTGTTTTTGAAATAATAACGCCAACAAATCCAGAACAAAGAGCATCTCAATTGTCTGTTTTCTTTCATGGACAAGGACGTTCTTTATTTGAGTTTCTTATGAAAAATGGTGTGGTGACCGATTGGAGAGAACCCAACGTCATTCGATTCGCTCCAGTGCCGTTATATTGTTCGTTTGAGGATATGTATGAATTTGGTCAAATACTTAAAGAAGGTATTTTACAATTGAAACAATCTTAAAAACAGGACTATACCAATTCTAAACTTGGAATCTCAATTTCAGTCAATGCTTTTTTGTAATCTAAAAGTTCAGATTCAAATTGGGATGAAGCGTTTTCAAAGTAATTTATGCCTTGAAATAAAGTTTGATAATAAGTAATTCCTTCCAATAAATTATTTTTAAATGAATACCATTTTTTGATTTGCGCTGCCGTAAAATCATAGCTTTCTTGAATTTCATTTTTTAAATAAGAAACATACATTTTCAATTCATTGATAAACAAATTGGGACGATTAGTAACTGTCATGATAGTAGCATTACCATAGATATGTTGTACCATTTCTAATAACGAAAGTTCTTTATCGAAATACGCTAAATTTGGACCAGGACAGATGACAACACCTTGATCTTGACCTTTAATTTGAATATCATTTTCAAGATAAGAAGCGTTAGCCAATCCTACACAGAGACACGATTTTTCTGTTATTTTGTTTTTTAAAACAGCATACTTCTCTGAAGTATACATTTCTTTTTGGGCTTCTAATTCTTCTAATTTGATATCCTGATATTTTTTGGAAGCAGTGCAAATCCCTTTGTTATCGTATTCTCTACTTAAAGCAAGTAGTTTTTTTGGACAAGAACTACCTGCATTATTTTCTTGAATTCGCTGTTCTTTCAAATAAGAATTTGTAGTGCCTTTAACAGTATTAAAAGGTATTCCAAGCGGAGAAATATGACTCAAATAAAAATCATCTTCTTTTGCTTTTGCTAATAATTCGCGAGTTGCCCTGTCTACAGATGTGGCTTCAGGAACTAACAAAAAAGGAGATCCCCAACCTATAGAATCAAGTTGATAGTGTTCTAATAAAAACGAATGTTCTTGGGCTGTTCCAACACCACCTTGCGCTGTGATTTTCAAAGGCATGGGTTTTTCAGGAAAAGGTTTCCCTTTTATTTGCAACGCTTTTAATAACAATTCATGAGCGGATTGCATTAATTCTTCTTTCTTTTGTTTGAATTCTTCTAAAATAGGACCCAACAACAAACCATCTGTTGCAAAGGCATGGCCGCCACAATTTAGCCCAGATTCAATACGATATTCGGAAACCCATAACCCTTTTTTAGCCAAGAAATTTCCTTGAATCATCGCCGATCTAAAATCGCTAACTTTCAATATAATTTTCTTTTTTAAATAGAGATTTTCATCGGGAAAAAAATCATTGAAATTTTCAAAATAACTATACAACCTCGGATTCATTCCTGCCGAAAGCACAACAGAGGAAGTTAAGTTGCTATTGGCAAATCCTCGTAATGCAGCATGAGCATCATTATATTCTACAGGCAAGGGCTCGTTTTTAAGAAAATTTTCCTTGTCAACTTTCGTCATAATATTAACGTCAATTGCTCCTGGAGTAAGTTGCGCATCAATATAATTTTTGATTGTTTCTTTTAGCAAAGTGCCTTTGTCTTGAAACTGTTTTAATTCATTTTTAATTTCAGATTGATTTGGCAAAAGTGCAATAAAATGATCTAATGCGGCTTTGCTTTCCGTTAATTCCGTTTTAAAATCCGCAAATTTTTCCTTTACAATCGTATCCATCAAATTTAAATAATGTGTGATACGCTTGGCTCTAAAATCAGCAACTTTTATTGAAATTTCTTCATAAGGTATTTTAAATTTTGCACTATAAAAGGCGTTCATTTTCTCAATAAGTTCATCGTCGGTGATTGAAACTACAGATGAAATACCATAATGAGCCACTCGAATCGGACTGTCTATAGTAAATGCCAAACCCATTACAGGAATATGAAAAGTGTGAAGAGACTGGGTACTGTTCATAAGGATAAATCAAATTAATAAACCGCAAAGGTTGGGAATTCATTTCGCCAAAAGACTGATAAATGTCATGTGATTGAATTTGATGCTTTTCTTTTGCTATCAAAGGAATGCGTTTATCTTTGCTGTTCAATAGTTGTAATATCATGAACAAACAAGAAAAAATAAAAAACTTCGATCCATCGCAACCCGGTTTAGCCGATGAAAGTATTTTTGGATTGCCTTTTACTGCCGAAGAAAGCGAAATTATTATCATTCCAGTGCCATGGGAAGTTACCGTCAGTTATGGTTCTGGCGCTTCAAATGGTCCTGAAGCGATTTTGGAAGCTTCGTTTCAAGTTGATTTGCATCATCAGGATTTTCCCGATTTATGGAAATTGGGAATTTATCTCGATTTGAATCAGCAAACCGCAGCGTGGAGTGACAACAGCGACAAATTCAAAGGAATGGCACAGCCTATTATTACTGCATTAGAAAGCGGGGAAGTCATCGAAAGTCATCCGGCCTTGCAATCGGATTTGGATAAAATCAACAAGGTGTGTCGTGAACTCAAAGATGAAGTTAGAGAACGTACTTTGTATTGGTTGAAAAAAGGGAAGAAAGTAGCACTGTTGGGTGGCGATCATTCTACCCCATTAGGGTATTATGAAGCATTGGCGAGTCAACATGAAAGTTTCGGAATTCTGCATCTAGATGCTCACATGGATTTACGTATTGCTTATGAAGGGTTTACGTATTCGCATGCTTCCATTATGTATAATGCTTTGCAGTTACCACAAATTACGAAGATTGTTCAAATCGGAATTCGTGATTTTTGCAAACAAGAAGTAGAAACAGTAATGCAACAAGGGCAACGTGTTCAAGTGCACACAGACGCTGATATGAAAGCGGAGTCCTATAATGGAAAAACTTGGGATGAGCAATGCAATCATATTATTGCTTCCTTGCCTCAAAAAGTAGCGATTAGTTTTGATGTGGACGGCATGTACGCTTGGTATGGACCCAATACGGGAACACCTGTGCCAGGTGGTTTTTCTTATGAACAAGCAACGTATCTTTTCAATAAATTAGCCGACAGCGGTAAAGAAATAATAGGTTTTGATTTTGTAGAAGTGGCGCCAGGCGATAACGATTGGGACGGAAACGTAGGAGCAAGAATGTTATACCATCTATGTGGTGTTTTAGCAAAAAACAACGGTTTGGATGTTGGAAACCGAATTGAATTCTATCAAGGATAATCATTAATAAATCATTTTAAGAAACCTGTTTTGTGACAGGTTTTTTTAATGGGCTTATTTTAAGTTTATTTAAATATTGTACTTAATTTTAATGTTTGCCTTTAAAAAAATAGGGGTAAAATGCAAATTATGTAAAAATAAAAAAACAAGTAGCGTTTTTTTAAGGGGTAAAGTATAAAATATTTATTTTTGCTTCTAATCCTAAATCTAGTTTATGAGAAAAATTATTTTAAGTATCATATTGATAGTATTGTTGATTGTTACCCTTTTTTCGAATTTGATTTTTGACCAAGCGTCAGCCATAAAAACTACAACACATTTCGATACAGGCGACACCAGTTGGATGTTAGTAGCTACAGCACTTGTATTATTGATGACTCCAGGTCTCGGTTTTTTTTACGGTGGTATGGTAGGCAAAAAAAATGTGATTAGCACCATGTTGCAGAGTTTTATGGCGATGGTAATTGTTTCTCTTTTGTGGGTGATTATAGGTTTTGGGTTGTCGTTCGGGCCAAGTATTGGTGGTGTGATTGGTAACCCGATTCCGTATTTGTTTTTTCAGAACGTTGGAGTGAACACTTCGTGGAGTCTCGCACCAACGATTCCGTTTCTTTTGTTTGCTTTATTTCAAGCGAAGTTTGCCATTATTACACCAGCGTTAGTTACTGGAGCTTTTGCCGAACGCATTCGTTTTTGGGCGTATTTGCTTTTTATGGTACTTTTTATTTTGGTCGTGTATGCTCCGTTAGCGCATTGTACTTGGCATCCGGATGGTTTGTTGTTCAAATTGGGTGTGCTTGATTTTGCGGGCGGCACTGTTGTGCACATGAGCGCTGGATGGGCGGCATTGGCAGGCGCCATATTTTTAGGAAAAAGAAAAATTCAAAAAGTAGCGCCAGCCAGAATTACGTATGTTTTGTTAGGTACAGGATTACTTTGGTTTGGATGGTTCGGATTTAATGCGGGTTCTGCTATGGGAGCCAACGGATTAGCTGTACAAGCCTTAGCAACGACAACCGTGGCAGCAGCAGCAGCTTCGATGGCATGGGTGTTTTTAGATAAAATCATGGGCCATAAAATTTCGGCAATGGGCGCTTGTATTGGCGCTATTGTAGGATTGGTAGCCATTACACCAGCGGCAGGCTATGTAAGTATTCCACATAGTATTTTTATAGGAATTGTGAGTAGTATCATCAGTAATTTTGTGGTTATTAAATTCCCAAAAGGCAAAATTGATGATGCTTTGGATGTATTCGGATGTCACGGTGTTGGCGGCATGACAGGAATGTTGCTCACAGGTGTCTTCGCGTCGAAGGCGGTCAATCCGGCCGTGGTTGATCAAGGGTTGATTTTTGGTGAAACCACTTTGTTTGTGCATCAATTGACGGCTTTGATTTGCGTTTCTATTTTTGCTTTTACCGCTTCGTACGCCTTGTTCTTTATCGTCAACAAAATTACGCCATTACGCGTAAGTGAGGAAAAAGAAGAATTAGGATTAGACATTACGCAACATGGGGAGTTTCTTTAAATCTATTGGGTTTCTTAATCGACGGGTCACGACAACTAGGAAAGTAAAGTGTAAAAGGCCATCGAGCCTGCTCGCTCCTTCGCTAAAATTGTTCACTAAACATTTCTTTTACGCTCGGCCGCGTGAGTGATGGCAGTGGTATCCTTTTTTGAGGAACGAAAAAAAGATAAAACGGACAGCACGACCCTTGTGGTCACGCCCAAAATTAATCCCACAATTTTCAACGTTACTTCAGATTATTAATTATTTTTGTTGCCTACCATTTACTTAATTTCTTGATGCAAGAATCGAAAAAAATTGCTGTTGTAGGTTCCGGTTTAGTAGGTTCGCTGTTGGCTATTTATCTCAAAAAAGCGGGACATACGGTGCACGTTTTTGATCGGAGTCCAGACATCAGAAATATCGAATTTTCAGGGCGATCGATCAATTTGGTTATGTCGGATCGTGGTTGGAAAACCCTTGAAGATATTGGACTAGATGCAGCAATTCGAGCGATTGGAATTCCAGTAGACAAACGTGCCATTCATTTGGTTGACAATTCTTTAAATTACCAATATTACGGCAAAGAAGGCGAAGCGATTTTTTCGTTATCACGCGGAATCTTAAATCGAAAAATGATTGATTTAGCGGAAGAAGCGGGCGTTCAATTTTTTTTTAATCACAAAATTTGGGATGTCACCTTGACAGATGCTACGCTTCATATCGGAGAAACCGAAAGAGGCGAGTGGGAGGAACTACAATACGATTTGGTTTTTGGTTCCGATGGCGCTTTTTCTCGAGTAAGACATAAAATGCAACGACAAAGTATGTTCAATTATTCGCAAGAATTTTTGAAAATTGGCTACAAAGAATTGCATATTCCAGCGAATGAAGATGGCTCGCATAAATTGGATAAAAATTCCTTACACATTTGGCCAAGAGGCGATTATATGTTGATGGCATTAGCCAACACTGACGGTAGTTTTACCTGCACTTTGTTTATGCCACATGAAGGTGAAAATTCTTTTGAAAACCTCAATGACAAAGACACCTTAGAAGCGTATTTTGCAGAACATTTTCCCGATACTACTGCGGTGATTCCGGATTTGGTAGAAGATTTCTTCAAAAATCCGACGAGTTATTTGGTGACGATGAAGTGTTTCCCGTGGACGTTCGAAGACAAAGTGGCCTTGATTGGCGATGCGTGTCACGCGATTGTGCCGTTTTACGGACAAGGGATGAATGCCGGTTTTGAAGACATCACCGTGCTTAATGAAATGATGATCCGTTACGGAAATGATTGGGAAAAGATTTTCTCTGAATATGAAAAATCTCGTAAGCCCAACGCCGATGCGATTGCCGAATTGTCCTATCGCAATTTTATGGAGATGAGCACCAAAACCGCCGATGCAAAATTTTTATTGCAAAAGAAAATCGAGAAGTGGTTTTCTGAAAAACATCCCGACAAATGGTTGCCGTTGTACAGTCGAGTGACTTTTAGTTTGCGCCCCTATTCCGAAGCATTGGCGTTGGGGAACCAGCAAAATGCTATTATGGATCAGGTGATGCAATTGCCCAATATTGAAAGCATTTGGAATTCGGAAATTGTGGAAAATAAGATTTTGGAATTGTTGAATAATTCGTAATGAATAAAGTAGTCGCTTTTGTTCCGTTGGTTTTCCTTTTTTTATTGTCGTGTAGCAATAGCGATTCTAAAATTTGTGTAACTAAGAAAACAATTAGTATCAATAATATTGGGGAGGAAATACAATATGATGGGTTGAAATTGGTTTTTGAGAATGAGCACTATAAAATTTATTTTTCAAGGTATATTTCAGCAAACGGCGATGCGTATCGTGACGGTTCTGGAATTTTTATTTTAAAATTGGATACAGGTGTTGCTTATTCAAATTGGGATTTTTTAGATAGTCAAATAAACGTAGAAACCGTAAATGATCATTCAAATTATTTCTCTTCCGGGAGTTTGAAGATTTCTGACAATTGCAATCAGCTTTTTTTTACTGAGAGCATTGAATTACTTGCTTGGTTTCCGTTGTTTCAACCAGCACAAGCCGAAGGAATTTACAATGTTGAATTGAAACTACAATTGGCAGACAATACTAATGTCGAATTGAACACAAGTGTAGAAGTTATAAGGTTTAATTGATTTATTCCTCTCGATGCACTTTATTAAAATCAAAAGCGGGATTGCAAATGGCGATATATTCGCAAGGCTCATCAAACGGGTTGGAATATTGCACGCGGGTGTTTTTCTGGATGTGAATAGATTGTCCTTTTTCTAGAATCACAACCTCGCCTTCAATAGTAAATTGCTTTTTCCCTGAAATAACATACGTATATTCATCAAATTCCGGAGTTTGAAAAGGTTCGCTCCAATGCGGTGGCGCTATCATGTGCGCAATCGAAATATTCGGGTTGTTGGTTGTTGCCCATCCGTGGTGCTCTTCGATGAGTTTGCCGTCGGTGGTGGGAACGATAAAGGGTGATTTTTGGAGGGTGTATTTTTTCATAGTTTTAGAGAAAAGTGTCAAGAAACAAGAGCCAAGACTAGCGGATTACAAATGTATAATCTTATTTCTTATTTCTTGTTTCTTGCTTCTTACTTCTTTTTTCTTTACTCTATTTTCTTTTTAATCTTTAACCACTTTCTCCACCTTCACGCCTTTTACAGTATAAACCTTTACAAAGTAAACACCACTACTTTTCTGACTCAAATCAAAATCAACTGCTTCATCGTTGGCAGTTATGGTTTCTAAAACACGGCCTTGCACATCGAACAATTGCACCGAAGTAATGTTATCTTTCGAAGTAATATGAACGATATTTTTTGTTGGATTTGGAGTCACCTTCACGGAAGTGTTTTCAAAAGTATTGACACCTAAAAGTGCCACTGTTGAAGTCGCCGTATTGGTTTCAATCGGGAAATTATAATCGAAAAAGATATCCGCTTTGTTCGAAACCGAATTGCCGATCACAAGATTGTTTTTGGTTTTGATCTTAAAGGCGACATAACCATGGCTTCCCGGCTCGTTATCTATTTCCGCCGGAAGATTGATGTTTTGAAATTGAAACTCCACTTTATTTCCTGTAATTTTCGTCACTTGAGGGTGGGATGAACTGTTAAGTTGCAACGAAGCCATATCAAATTTGGTCGTGTCAATGATATCTTTTATCACTACATTTTCTGCAGCAGCCGTTCCTGAATTTTGAAAACGAATGAGATAATGCAAGTAGTTACCGACCATTTCCGGCGTGATCGTATTGCCTTCGAGACAGGTTTTGTCGTTGGGATCGAGGGAACCAGTAACGATTTGATTGAGTTCGAAAACAGTATCATTAGGGGTTTCGTCTTGGCCGTTGGTTGAAATGGTAGCTATATAATGTAAGTTGTCATCAATATTTATTTCGGGTGTTTCTTGTGGTGAATTCAAATTCAAAGTTAATTCGATTTCTCTGCTTTCGAAAGGATACAAGGCAGTATAATTCCATATTAAATGATTCAATACTTGACTGTCGGTATTTGGATTAGCCGACACAAAATCTAAAATAGCATCGTTAAAAGTTAAATCGATACTTCCTGCTAAAATCTGATTGCCTTTGTTTTTGTAAACTAATTTGTAGCGAGCATCAAAACCAGGTCTTGCGCCTTGAATTGGAATTAATGTTATTTCTACATCATAGTGAATTCCTATCGGAGTAATACAAAAATTTTGGGTTTGGGTTGTACCATTTAAATCAGCAAAACTGATTGTTGTCGAAACAGGAGAAATGGTAAAGTACGTATTCTCTAAAACAGGGGTCACCGTATAACTGCCTGTTTGAGTATAAAAGCTGTAATAACCATTGCCAGTAGTAAAAGTCGCTCCGCTTACCAAGCCGTCGTTGATCGCGATTTTTAGGAAAGGGAAATGATAATCTGAAGCATCGCAGCCGTTACTGTTATAGTCAAATGTTGGTGTTCCGGCAATTGTATTGTAGATTCCTCCCGGAGTAAATGTGCAATAAGAACTTACCGTTACGTTGGTCATTCCAGCACTTTGTAAATCAGAAATCAAATAACCAAGTTGATCATCATCCGCACAAATGTTCAATAAGTTGGGATTCCCCGAGACAGTAAGACTTTCGACATGACCGTTCTTAGCGTTAATATACGTCAGGAGGTTGTTGTCACAGAGTACATAAAATAGGTTGTGTAAATTTGAAAGATCCAAACTCGTCAATAGATTGTTTTTTATACTGATGTCCGTTACGTTGGTCAAACCGCTGACATCTATGTTCGTCAATAGATTGTTATCACAGAAAAAGTTGATGCAATGCGATAATGCGGTAGGATTTAAGCTTGTAATTTGATTGTTGTGACAATAAAACCCTTCCAAATTAGGACATTGCGTAAGGTCGAGAGCCGAGATGCTATTATAGCCGCAGTTCAAATACGTTAATTGGGATAAGCCGTTTATTGACAAAGAATTAATGTTGTTACTGCTACAATTGACCTGCGTTAGATTAGATAATCCATCTAGATTAAGTGTTGTGAGATAATTCCCGACAACAGAAATTATGGTAAGATCATTCAGGCCAGACAGATTGAGCGTACTAATTCCAATGCCATCCGCAACAAGTACTTTTAAATGAACTAAATTAGAAACGTTAAGCGTATTTAAGGTGTTGTTCGAACAATTTAAAGATTCGAGGTTGGCTGATGCGCTCAAATTAAGCGAAGTCAGTTGATTACTACCGCACCCCAAATTTTTCAGACTTGGAATCGAAGTCAAATTCAGAGATTGCATATGATTCGCGTCGCAATAGAGATCTTCAAAAACAGGCAGTGCTGAAAAAGTGATAGTGGTCAGCAAATTGGAAACGCAATCTAAAGTCAGTAAAGCAGGTAAATTCGAGAGGCTTAAAGAGGTCATCGTGTTGCCCTGACAATGTATGATTTTTAGGTTTGGAAGATTTGCAATGCTAAGAGAAGCAATGTGATTGTTGTTGCAGTTTAATTCTTCTAAAGCTATACAAGCGTTGACATTGAGCGCGGTCAATGAATTGTTGTTATTCACTCGCAGTTTTTTCAACTGAACAAGCCCTGTTAAGTTAAGGGATGAAACAGCACTATAGTCCACATTCAATTCGACTAAATTGGTAAAAGATTCAATGCCAGTCAAATTATTAATAGGGGTCAGCGTATACCCTATATACAAACTCGTAACAACCAATGCCTCGCTTTGTTGAATTTCCCCATCGTTGTTAGTATCGATAGAAGCATCTCCATATCCATCACCGTTGGTGTCAAGAATCAGTTGGCTAACCAAATAGGTTTTCAAATTCGGATCAGAAAAATTGATAATTTGAGCATTGGAAATTAAAGTTACAATTGAAAAGACAAGTAGAAAGTAAATTTTTTTCATCATGACTGGATTTAGTTTTTAAAGATAAGAAATCCTAAGGAAAATAATGTCGGGCCATATTAAAAAAGCGTTATCAATTAGAATTCGATGGGTTTGAGCGAGAATTCGATATCTTAAACTAAGATAATTCCATAATTTCCTTCTGGTAACTGTAAATTTATAGATTTATATTGTATTGAAAAAAGCAGATTACTAGGTAAGTTATATAGAATTGAGTAAATCTCAACGGATGTGATACAATAATAAACAATTGTTACGTTTAGTAATAAAGAGCAAATATTTCAGCAGTAAAACAGTGTAGTTTACTTGGTTTATGATATTAAATATAACTCGTAAAATTTATCCTTTTACTGCACGTCACAATTAAACTAAAAAAAGTTTTTTTATTTCAACTAAAAAATTAAATTTGCTCCTATTCAAGTTAATTACAACTAAAAACTAATAAATTATTAAAACTATTAAAAATTAAAAAAATGGCAAACGTTAAAAAAGAAGGCGGTTCAAATTTAGGAGGAATGTTCTCTGCAATCGTAATTGTAGCATGTATTTTTGTGGGATTCTTGATTTGGAATTTCATCATGGGTAATGGTTCAAATTTTGAAGGAGGAGTAAACACAGGAAGTCCACTAAAAGGAAATTATTTAGCAATGGTTTACAAAGGAGGTCCGATTGTTCCTGTTTTGATGGGATTGTTGTTGATGGTTGTTGTTTTTTCATTTGAAAGATATTTCGTAATTACTAAAGCTACTGGAAAAGGAAATTTAGATCAATTCATGAAAAATGTTCAAACAAGTATCAAAGGAGGACATATTGACGAAGCAATTACTGCTTGCGACAAACAACAAGGTTCAGTTGCTAATGCTATTCGTTCTGCCTTAGTGAAATATCAAGATGTTAAAAAAGAAGGATTCAATAGCGAAGAAGCTGCTGAAACGATTCACAAAGAAATCGAAGAAGCAACTTCATTAGAAATGCCAATGTTAGAGCAACATATGACAATTTTATCTACGCTAGTTTCTTTAGGAACTCTTGCTGGATTATTAGGAACTGTAACAGGGATGATTAAAGCATTTGCTGGATTAGCAGGTGGAGGTGGAGCAGATTCTGCTGAACTTGCCAATGGTATTTCTGAAGCCTTGATTAATACTGCTACGGGTATCTCAACTTCTGCTTTAGCGATTATTTGTTATAATTTCTTTACTTCAAAAATTGACAGTTTAACTTATGCAATTGACGAAGCTGGAACTACAATTGTAAATACTTACAGACACTTTAGAGGTAGTTTAAAACAATAATTTTGATAATTATTATCAATACTAAAACATAAACAATGGCAATAAAAATGAAAAAAAAGTCAACATCTACCGATATGACGGCGATGTGTGATGTTGCATTCCTTTTGCTTACGTTCTTTATTTTGACTGCTACTGCTAAGGTTCCTGAAGTAATGCCTGTTGATACACCAGCATCCACTGTGCAGACAAAATTGCCTGAAAAAGACTTGGCCACTTTGACTGTCGGTAATGGTAAAGTGTTTTTTGATGTGAAAGGGAAAGATGTTCGTATAAGAACCCTCGAGTTGATGGGTAATAAATATGGGGTTAAATTTTCTGAAGACGATCAAAAAAAGTTTGCTATCATGGAAAGTTTTGGTGCTCCAATGGGAAGCCTTAAACAAATTCTTGATTTGAAACCTGCAGACAGAAAGAAAGTTCTACAACCAGGAATTCCTAAAGATTCACTTGATAATCAATTGGCGGACTGGGTTCAGAACGCACGTATTGCCAACATTGAGTTGCATGATAAAGAATTGGAACTCGCCATAAAAGGTGATGCGAAAGAAGAGTATCCTATAATCAGAAGAGTAATGGATATTTTGCAAGATCAAAAAATCAATAACTTTAGTTTGGTTACTGGTTTGAGAGGAAAAGAAAAATAATTTTAAAAAATATACTAAATGGCTGAATTAAATACCGGCGACGGCGGTGGTAAAAAAGGCAGTAAAAAGGTAAGGAGTAAAAAATCAAATTCTAAAGTAGATTTAACTGCGATGGTAGATTTGGCTTTTTTATTAATCACTTTCTTTATGCTTACCACAACGTTGTCTAAACCTCAATCGATGAATTTGGGTTTGCCAGATAAAGATCCAGATGAGAAAACACCACCTGTTAAAGTGGATGAAAATCGTACGATGACGATATTGTTGGGCGAGAATAATAAATTGGTGCGTTTCGTGGGTTTATTGGATAAACCTGTTGCGGGTGGAACTCCTAAAAGTTTCGAATACGGTAAAGATGGTATCAGGAAAGAATTGTTGAGTAGAAAAGAGGCAGTATTTCAATATACTGGAAACAAAGACAAAGGCATGATTGTAATTATCAAACCTAGCAAGAAGTCAAATTATCGAAATCTCGTAGATATACTTGATGAAATGGCAATTGTAAACGTTCCTACTTATGCGATTGTAAATGAGTTTACACCGGAAGAATCAAAGCTGCTTGGAAATTCGGCTAGTGCGTCAGTTCCTGATTCACCAACACAACCAGCATCAACAAATCCTTAATCTAATTAAAAAATAAAAGACATGAAATTAGATTTATTAAAAAATCAATGGTTGGATATCGTTTTTGAAGGACGAAACAAGTTATATGGTGCTTATGAATTGAGAAAAACGAATAGTAAGACGACGTTGAAGTCCCTTATTATTGGAGGAATTATTTTTACTTTCTTAGTAAGTATACCCGTTTTGGCTAACTTTCTTCCTAATGGAGATGATGAAGCTGTTTTAGATCAAAAAATTACAACAGTAAAATTACCTCCAAAAGAAAAACCAAAGGAAAACTTGCCACCACCACCGCCACCGCCACCTAAAGTGGATCAGGTGAAATTTGTGAAACCAGTTGTGGCAAAAGCAGAAGATGTAGTTGAAGAACCACCTAAAATTAAAGAAATCGTTGATAAAAAAATTGGTTCAGAAACTATTAAAGGCGATCCGGATGCGGAATTAACAGTTGAACCTGTTGGTAATGGACCTAAAGACGTAGTGGAAGAAGATAACAATGTTTATAACACTGCAGGGATCGAAGTTAAACCTGATTTCCCTGGTGGAATGGAGAAGTTTTATAAATTTGTTGGTAAAAATTATCAAGTCCCAGAAGAAGATGGATTAAAAGGAAAGGTATTTGTTTCTTTTGTTGTTGAAAAAGATGGGTCACTTACGGATATCAAAGTAATTAGAGATATTGGTTACGGCACAGGAAAAGAGGCAATACGTGTTTTGAAATCATGCCCAAAATGGAATCCTGGAGAGCAAAATGGTAAAAAAGTAAGAGTTTTATATTCTTTGCCAATTAGCATTCAATCAGCAGAATAATGTTTCAAAAAATAGTAATTAATTTCAAGAAGAAATCGCTAAAAGAGCGGTTTCTTCTCGTTATAGGAATGTTGTTTTTCTTACTCTATTTAGGTTTAGGATTAATAATTATATTTTGGAAAAGCATGCCTATTAGCATGGAACCAAAGTATAGAATTGCATTTGGAATACTTTTAATTGTATATTCCTTTATTCGGTTTATTCGATTTTTTTCAATTCAAAAAGAAGAATTATGAGAAAATATTTTTCCTTCCTTTTTTTTATTTTAATGGTATTTCTTGTTGTTACTTGTAAACAAAGAACATCAAAAAACAAGGAAGAATCTATTATTGAAGGAGAAACTACAGTTCTAGTAGATGAATCTCTAAAGCCTATTGTAGAAGATTTTGTTGAAGTTTTTGAAAGTAATTATAACGCCAAAATAACGATTGTTGCTAAATCAGAAACAGAAGTAATTCAAGCTCTAGTAAAAGACAGTTCTCGTATTGGAATTTTAACCAGATCATTGTCAAAAGAGGAAGTGGCATATTTTAATTCTAAAAAAATATTTCCCAAAATCACTCCATTCGCAAAAGATGCTATAGCTTTCATCACAAATAAGAATACTAAAGATTCTTTAATTACGTTAAAAGAAGTCACAGACTTTATGAAAGGTTCAAAATCAACCAATATAAAAGGATTAGTGTTTGATAATTTAAATTCGAGTACTTTTCGATATATTAGTAATTTATCGGGTATTAAAAGCGTTCCTAAAGAAAATGTTTTTTCATTTAAAACCAATAATGAAGTGATAAATTATGTAGCCCAAAACAACGGAATGATTGGAGTTATTGGAATTAATTTTATCTTTGAACCTTCCGAATTAATGAAAGAAAGCATTCAGAAAATAAATGTTCTAAACGTATTAAACACAAATGACAATAAGTATTACTCTCCAACACAAAACAATCTTGCAGAAGGCACTTATCCTTTGGCACGTGATTTGTTTGTCGTCAACGCCCAAGGATATAAAGGATTAGGAATGGGGTTTTCTTCATTTATAACCAGTGAAATTGGACAAAGAATTATTTTGAAATCGGGCTTATTACCTAATAAAGTTCCTTCCAGAAAAATTCGGATTAGAAAATCAATCAATAATGATAAAAAGTAAAATTAAATTGAAAACTATGAAAAGTTATACCGTTTTTAGTCTACTATTTCTTTTTGTTACAACCGTAACAAATGCGCAAGACATAGAACAAGCTAAAAAAGCCATTGACGCAGAACAATTTGAAAAAGCAAAAGCAATTTTAAAAACAGTTTTACAAACAAAACCTGGAAATGGAAAAGCAACTTTTTTTCTAGGAAATGTTTACCTCAAACAAAATATTGAAGATTCTGCTAAAATTTATTTTCAAAAAGGTCTAACAGCAACTGAAAGTGCCAAATGGAATTATATTGGTTTAGGTCAAATCGATTTAAATAATTCAAATTCTATAGCAGCTCAAACGAACTTCGATTTAGTTACCAAAGATTTAAAGAAAAAAGATATAGAAGAATATATATATATTGCAAAAGCATATATGAATTCTGAAAAGCCTGATTATAAAACGGCACTTACTTTTTTAAATAAGGCCAAAGCTATCAATCCAACGGATGCTAATATTCAAATGGCTTTAGGCGATGCGTTTTACGGTGATAAAAACCAAAACGAATCCTATGCGGCCTACAGAAATGCCTTTCAAACTGACGCTTCACTAATTAGAGCTAAAATGCAATTAGGTGTTTTACTTAAAGGTGCAAAATCATATACAGAAGCAGTTAAAGCATATGATAATGTAATTGCAACAGATGCTAATTACGGACCTGTTTATAGAGAATTAGCAGAAACTTACTATTATTGGGGAAACAACGAACCTAAGAAATACACCGAATACATTCAAAAAGCATTAGGGTTTTATGAAAAATACATGAGCTTAACAGATTACTCTTTAACATCCCGTATGCGTCACGCCGACTTTTTGATCTTAGCCAAAGATTACAAAGCGCTTGAAGTAGAAGCCAATAAGATGAAAGAACTAGACAAAGTTAATCCGAGAATCCTCCGTTATTTGGGTTATTCTGCTTACGAAAATGGCAATACAGATGTTGCCATTAAATCACTAGAAGATTTTATAGGAAACGGAACCAACAAAATTATTGCACGTGACTATTTGTATTTAGGTCTTGCAAAGCTTAGAAAATCTAATAATTTAGAAACCAAAACAGTAGATCAAATCCTATTTGATGCGGGTGTTGT
This sequence comes from Flavobacteriaceae bacterium, assembly GCA_947461795.1. GTDB lineage: Bacteria > Bacteroidota > Bacteroidia > Flavobacteriales > Flavobacteriaceae > Flavobacterium. Next base: position 19,357 of record CANHMG010000023.1, read on the forward strand.
AGATATCAAAAAATCAGTCGAAATGGAAATCACCATGACTAATGATTTAAGCGAAGTTGGAAAAAAATTCTACGAGCAAAAATTGTTCAAACAAGCATCAGCAATCTATGAAATTGCAACCTCTAACGCGACCTCAAAGAATTATTTGTTAGACAATTTCTATCTTGGAAACTCATTATATTATAACAATACGAGAAAAGATTTAGTAAAACCTGATCCAATCGAATTGCAAAAAGCAGATGATGCATTCGGCAAAGTAATTGAAGCTTCTCCAACCACTCAAGATGCTTATATTTTCAGAGCAAGAACCAACACGTTGCTTGAAAAAGAAGATTTAATCATCAAATATTACGAAGAATATATAAAAGTTGTGACTGAAAAAGGACCTGAAGAAGTAACCAAAAACACAAAAAAATTTATTGAAAGCTATAACAATCTTGCAGCGAGTTATGCCAACACCGATAAAATAAAAGCTAAAGAATATTTCAATAAAACTTTAACGTTAGATCCAACAAATAACTACGCTATTGAATCATTGAAGTCTCTAAAATAAATTAATTCCAATTTAAAATATAAAACCGATTGCCTTTTAGCTTTCGGTTTTTTTATTGGAAGCAATTCCTGCTATCCATTTTTAGCTTTAGCTCACACTTACTTTTTTTCATAACAAAAAAGGAGTTTCTTAGGTCACTCTTTTTTGTCAGAAAAAAATGCAAGTTTATCGCCAAAGTCTAACCATTCCTATCAGGGCTATGCCACAACGTCCTTCAAATAACACTATTGTAGGGAAAACCAACTACTCACAACCAACAACCAACAACAACTTTTCCCTATCTTTGCCCTTTATATCTAAAAATGCTTACAAAAGAAATACAATCAGCCGTCGAAAAAGGAACCATGCTTCCGCTCATGGAAGAGTTTTATACTATACAAGGAGAAGGGTTTCATACCGGAACAGCTGCTTATTTTATTAGAATCGGAGGTTGCGATGTGGGTTGTCATTGGTGCGACGTAAAGGAAAGTTGGAATGCGGAATTGCATCCGCCAACCGCTATCGAAAAAATAGTAGAAAACGCAAAAAAATATGCAGATACAGTAGTCGTTACTGGAGGAGAACCTCTCATGTGGGACATGAATCCATTAACAAAGGAGTTGAAAGAAAATCAACTAAAAGTTCACATCGAAACCTCAGGAGCCTATCAACTTTCTGGTACTTGGGATTGGATTTGTCTGTCGCCTAAAAAAAACAAATTACCGACAACGACCGTTTATGAAAAGGCCAATGAACTAAAAGTCATTATCTACAACAAGCATGATTTCGTTTTTGCTGAAGAACAAGCAAATCTAGTCAACAATGACGCTATTCTATTCTTGCAACCCGAATGGAGTAAAAGAGAAGAAATGACACCGTTAATTGTAGATTATGTCATGAAAAACCCGAAATGGCGTGTTTCTTTACAAACACATAAATATTTGAATATACCTTAATAAATCTATCCAATGTAAAAGAGAGTATGGTTCTTCATTTTTTTTATTACATTTCAGTTTGTTCAAGCACAAAATCAAAATATCTCCGAAGAACCAATAATCGAAATGAAAGATGCAGATACGCAACCTTTCTTTTATGCTGGAACTGATGCACTCTACGAATTCATCGAACAAAACTTCAAAAAACCAGATGTCACAGAATTAATAGGGAAAATATTTGTCTCCTTTGTGGTTGAAAAAGACGGAACTTTAACGGATATTGCTACGACAAGAGATATTGGCTTTGGTACCGGAAAAGAAGCAGAAAGAATCATGCAACTTTCACCCAAGTGGATTCCTGGAAGAAAAGATGGCAAAGTCGTTCGAATAAAATATTACTTGCCTATTCCTATTCATACCCATTAATACAATATGAAATCACACTTTCTCTTAAATCCAGAAATCACATTTCTCAATCACGGGTCTTTTGGAGCATGTCCAAAACCAATTCTAGAAAATTATCAATATTGGCAAAACGAATTAGAACGAGAACCGGTTCAGTTTATCCAAAAAAAGGCGCCTATTTATTTGCAAACAGCCAAAGAAGCTTTAGCGCAATTTGTAGGTTGTAATGCGGATGATTTTTTCTTTACGGCCAATCCAACGATTGCTATTAATACCATTATGCGTAGCATGGATTTACAACCAGGAGACGAAATTCTTTCAACAAATCATGAATATGGTGCCATGGACAGAACGTGGAACTTTTACTGCGAAAAATCAGGAGCTAGCTATATACGACAAAATATATCCATACCTATTCAATCCAAAGAAAGTTTACTTGAAGAGTTTTGGAAAGGCTATACATCCAAAACAAAAATCATTTTCCTCAATCAAATTTCGAGTGCAACTGCTTTAATTTTTCCTATCAAAGAAATTATTCAAAAAGCAAAAACACTTGGATTGATTACCATTATTGATGGCGCTCACGCTCCGGGTCATATCGATTTAGATATTGCCGAATTAGATCCAGACTATTATACAGGAACACTTCATAAATGGATGTTGGCGCCAAAAGGCTGTTCCTTTTTGTATGTAAAAAAAGAACTTCAAAATCATATCGATCCACTCATTGTTGGATGGGGTTATCAAAGTGAAACACCCTCAAAAAGTAGGTTTCTAGATTATCATCAACACCAAGGAACACGCGATATTTCTGCTTTTTTAACGGCTCCTGCAGCGATTCAATTTTTAAAAGAAAACAATTGGACCCAAAAATCAGCTGAATCCAAAAAACTAATTCTTGAAAATTACCAACGCTTTTGCGACTTATTAGGGTCAAAGCCAATTTGCCCAATTTCTTCAGAGTTTTTAGGACAAATGTGTAGTATTCCTATTCAAACTAATAATCCTACAGCTTTAAAAGAAATGTTATACCAAAAATATAAAATTGAGATACCAGTTATGAAAATTGGACATGGTGTTTTTATCAGAATTTCATTAAACGCATACAATATGCCTAATGATTTAGAAATATTACATGCCGCTTTAACTTCTATAAAAAATGAAACGGATTTACTAAATTAAAATCTCAACTACTTTAATTGCAGTTGTTTAAATTTATGAATTTTATAAAAAAAATAACGTTTTTTGTTTGTATTATTGCAGTCTAATTTTCCAATTAACCATGAAAAAAATACTTAGCCTTCTATTAGTTATCACTTCAGTTACAATGTTCTCCCAGAGAAGAACATGTGCCTCGATGGACAAACTTCATGAGCGTATGAATGCAGACCCAAGTTTTGCTCAACACCATAAAGATGTTATGGACATTATTCAAAACCCAAATAACACTCAAGAGTTGAATCGAAACCCTAACGCTCCTACAATTGTAGTTACGATTCCTGTGGTTTTTCATGTTTTGTATAAAAACGCTACTCAAAATATCAGTGATGCTCAAATAAATTCACAATTAGCAGTATTAAATAATGATTATAGAAAGTTAAATGCGGACTTTAATACTGTAGTTCCAGCTGCTTTTCAATCACTTGGTGCGGATATGCAAATATCATTTGTAAAAGCAACAATTACTCCTACAGGAGCACCTACTACTGGTATTACAAGAAAATCCGTAGGTAGTAGTTTTGTGTTTGAAGATAGTTATTATCTAGCCGCAGGAGAACTTGCCTGGAATCCTAATCAATATTTAAATATTTGGATTGGGCGATTTACCGATAATACGTTGCTAGGATTTGCTTATTTACCTTCTGCTGCTGGACAAGCTTTTGATGGATTATGCATAGGAGATCAGTATTTTGGAACAACAGGAACAGCTTCTGCTCCTTTCAATAAAGGTAGAACTGCTACGCATGAAATAGGTCATTATTTTGGATTGGAACACCCATGGGGCAATGATGGTAGTTCTTGTGGAAGTGCCGCCAATAGTGATGGAGTTGCAGACACACCAGCAACAGACAATCCGCATTATGATTGTCCAACTTTCCCAACGAATGTTAATACTTGTACTACTTCTGCCAATGGAGCTATGTTTATGAATTTTATGGATTATGTCAATGATAACTGTATGGCTTTTTTTACAACTGGGCAAAAAACAATAGTAAATAATGCTGTGAATGTCATTAGAGTGAGTCTCCTTTCCTCTCCAGCTTTAGCGGTAAACAATTTTGAAGCATTTAAATCAATATTAATTTATCCAAATCCAGTAGCTAAAAATTTCACAATAGAATCTCCACAAGTCGAAATAGACGAAGTAGAAATTTTCAATACGGTTGGTCAATTGGTGAAAACACAAAAACTATCACAAACCAACAACATTATCAACATCGAAGAGTTTGAATCAGGAACCTATTACTTAAGAATCTATAACCAAGGGCAATTCTTAAAATCAGACAAAGTCATCAAAAAATAATATTTTATAAATCACATAAAAAATCCCGAAGGCAATCTGCTTTCGGGATTTTTTTTATTCAGAAATAAACTTTGCGTCTCTGCAACATGGAGAGCCTTTCTATACAAAAAGCCTCGCCAAATAATCATAATGTTCGCCTTCTAATACCAATTCACATTGGAGCCCATTGGCAACAGCAGTATTTTGTAGTGTATTGTAATCAACGTACATCCAATCAAACGGTGTTTCTTTTTCGCCTTTATATTCAATATTGAAAACCAATTCTCCATAATATTCAAAGTCTGACGGAATCCACTTGCCTCCATCTTCATCATCATCAAACATATAAATAATGTCCGAACTGTCTACCAGGATCTGACCGTTTTCATTCAATAAAGATTTTAATTTTGAGAGAAATATTCCGAGTTTCTTTAATCGACCACACATACCAGCGCCATTCATCAAAAGCAAAATCGTATCGAATTTATCTTTTTCGATTTTCATTACATCTTGCACTCGAGCTTGCTTAACGCCACGAAGAAGACAAGCCTCAATTGCATTTGTAGAAATATCAATCGCAGTGACGTCTAACTTTTCATTTTGCAAATACAAACTATGACTACCGGCGCCACATCCTACATCTAGGACTTTCCCCTTTGCTAATTGCAAGGCAGTTTGCTCCAAGGCAGGCATTTCTTTATAAGAACGAAACAAATACGCCACACTCATTTCATCTGCTTCCGAAATGGAAGTTTCTGTAATCAAGTCTTCAGGTGCATTTTGAGTTTGAAAATCAAGGATGGCTTTGCCAAAAAGGTCTTTCATCTACTAATTGTATAATGGGTTTGGTTTTAAAAGTTTAAATTTGTGAATTAGATGCTAAAAATTATGCTGAAACCATCACTACTTGAACTCGAAAAACTAGCCAAAGATACACATATCGAAAACAAAAAGTATTTTGATAAGTTGAAAAAAAAACAGCCTAAAAATTTAGATTATATGATGCAAGAATTACACGATTCTGAATTTAAAAAAACGGATTGTTTGTCATGCGGAAATTGTTGCAAAACGACTGGCCCACTTTTTACTTCGGCAGATATAGAGCGTATCTCCAAACACTTGCGTCAAAAACCACAACAATTTATCGAACAGTATTTACGTATCGATGAAGACCAAGATTACGTATTGCAAAGTGTTCCGTGCACTTTTCTAGACACAGAAAATTATTGTATGATTTATGAGGTTCGTCCCAAAGCTTGTCGAGAGTTTCCACACACCGACAGAAAAAAATTCCAGCAAATTACAGATTTGACTTTGAAAAATGTAGCGATTTGCCCCGCAGCTTTCAACATTGTAGAAGCGATGAAAAAGCGATTGCCTTTGTAAATTAATTAGTCTCGTTGGCGAATAAAAAACTATCAGGATAGATCAAATATTTTCTTCTCATTTCCTTAAATTTTTCAATTCCTGATTTCCACGTGGCGCGAATTTCCTCTTCCGACATGCCACCTTCAATTTGCTGCTGCAGTTTTTTGCTTCCTGCTAATTTGGTGAAATAAGAATTAAAAAACTTAGACGGTTCTTCAGTTTCATGATAAGCTTTAATCAACCACTTCAATTCAAGGTGATTCACTTTTGGTGCCTGTGTCAAATCTTCACCACAACAAATGACACCATTCCACGGAGGATCTTTGGCGCCTTCATTGGGAACTGGGGTAAAACTATAATGATTTGTGGTGAGAAAAGGGGAGCCATAAATTTGAAATTGTTTATTGGTGCCTCTTCCAATACTGACATTGGTTCCTTCAAAAAAGCACAAGCTGGCATATAAATTAATCGCCTGATCGTTGGGTAAATTTGGAGAAGGCTTTACAGGCAAGCTATAGGACATTTCACGTCGGTAATTTTCACAAGGCACAATTTTCAATTTACATTGAATGCTGTCTTTTAGCCATTTCTCTCCATTAATCATCAAGGCATATTCGCCAATCGTCATGCCGTGCATTACCGGAATCGGGTGCATCCCAACAAAACTACTATATTCCTTCTCGAGAATTGGCCCATCTACAATGTTGCCGTTGGGATTGGGTCGATCCAAAACAATAAGTTCAATATTGTTTTCGGCACATGCTTCCATCACATAATGCAAAGAAGAAATATAAGTATAAAAACGCGCGCCGACATCTTGAAGATCAAAAAGCAATATGTCAATTCCTTGTAGTTGCTCTGCTGATGGCTTTTTATGATTGCCATAAAGTGAAATAATCGGCAAACCAGTTTTGGTGTCTTTTCCGTCAACGATCAATTCTCCAGCGTCGGCAGTACCACGAAAACCGTGCTCCGGCGCATAAATTTTTACCAAATCGATTTTAGTATTTTTAACTATATAATCAACGATATGCATGGTGGCGGTTTTGATTCCTGTTTGTTGTGAATGCTTCACCGTGTCTGTAATCGAATAGCCGTAATCATAGGAAACCAGTCCAGATTGGTTGGTTAAGATGCCTACTTTTTTATTTTTTAATAGAGAGAAGTAACTCGCCATATTTTCGGCGCCAGTCATAAATTTTGTCGATTTGACTTTGCTCTTTACCATCGTTGCTTGTGGAGCCGAATAATTGATAGGCTTCGCAGTTTTACACGAAACAAATACTAAAGTAAAAAGCAATAGCAAGCAGTATCTTTTTTTTGATGCTAAAACAGTTGGGTTCAACCGATATCCGATATCATTAATCATAAATCCTAAATAAATTAATCCTAAAATCGTTCTAAAACTGTATTTTTGAAACCACACACGAGCGTCAACGAACTGACGAAGTTTAATGCAGTAAATCCACAGCAAAACCAAATTGAATCTAGAATATTTTATAGCCAAAAGACTCATTACGGCTAAAGGGCGTAAAAGTAGTATTTCTGCACCAATTATAAAAATTGCGATTGCAGCGATTGCCATTGGAATGATTATGATGATTGTTTCGGTAGCCACAGGTATTGGTTTGCAAGAAAAAATTCGTGAAAAAGTTTCCGCTTTCAACGGTCACATTATCATCTCCAACTTCGATGATAACCAGTCGCAAGTGAGCGTCACGCCGATTTCAACCCATCAAGATTTTTATCCGCAATTTAAATCAGTAGAAGGAATCAATCACATTCAAGCAGTGGCTACTAAAGCAGGAATTATCAGAACAGAAAATGCTTTTGAAGGAATCGTTTTCAAAGGAGTTGGCAAAGATTACCAATGGCAAAACATTCGAGAGTACATTATTTCAGGTAGCATCCCCGATTGCTCAAACCAATTAAACAATGAAATCTTAATTTCACAATATTTAGCCAATCGACTTAATCTAAAATTGGGCGCCACTTTCAACACCTTTTTCATGAAAGAAGGCAACAATCAATTGCCCAATTTGCGGGTTTTTAAAGTCGTTGGAATTTACAATTCTGGGATTCAAGAATTCGACGCTTCCTATATTATTGGCGATATTCGTCACGTGCAGCGCATCAATAAATGGCGGCCAGATCAAGTGGGTGCCTTTGAAGTTTTTGTCAATGACTTCACGCAAATAAAGTCCAAAGGCGAAGAAGTTTACGAGCAAACTAACTCCACGCTCGATACGCAAACCATTGCCGAAAAGTATTATTATATTTTCGAGTGGTTGCAACTTTTCGATTTCAACATTATCGTTATTCTAATCGTCATGATTGCAGTAGCCACAATCAATATGGTCGTCGCTTTATTAGTGCTCATCCTCGAAAGAACCCAAATGATCGGAATACTCAAAGCCCTCGGCGCCAATAATTGGACCATACGAAAAGTGTTTCTGTATAACGCATTTTACCTCATGACACGAGGTTTGTTTTGGGGAAATGTCATTGGGATTGGTTTGCTTCTCATTCAAAAATATTTTGGAATCATTCAACTCAACCCAGAAAATTATTATGTAAACGAGGCGCCAGTCTACCTTAATTGGATGTATATCGTAGCACTCAATCTCGGCACAGTCGTTATATGCTTAGTGGTATTGCTCATTCCGTCGTATATCATTACCAAAATTTCCCCAGTCAAAGCCATTCGTTTCGATTAATCTTTCCTCTTTTTTTTTAGAAGCATATTCCCGCTATCCACTGCAATCTTTTGCTTTTAAAAGAAAAAAGCAAAAGGATTTTCGTTACTATCAGGGCTAGGGTTCGTCCATTCTAAAGACATTTTAGGTTAACCTTTACGTTTTTGCGCCTTGGCGAGCAAATAATAAAAGTTTCAACCTTCGCGAGTCCAACGAGTTATAAACAAAGTAAAAAAAAGGCAAGAAAAGTTTTGGAGAAAAGTAAGATTAGTGCTTATCTTTGCACCCCGCGAAAGAGGGATGTTCCTATAAATTACTGAAAACGAGAGATAAGAAAATAAAATTAAAATTTATTTTACAAAAGGCTTGTTTAGTAAGAAAGAATAATTACTTTTGCACCCGCTTTGAGAATGAAAGCGTAGCATAAAAGAAGACACGTTCCTAGACATATTGAATTGACAGCCGCTTTAGAAGAGATTCTAAAGCAAACAAAAAAGAGAGTAAGAGAATCGAAAGATTAGAATTAA
>CANHMG010000024.1 GCA_947461795.1 Flavobacteriaceae bacterium
GCAGCAACAGTAGCAGGAACTTCGATAGTGTTTTGTGCAAACCCAACACTTGATAACAAAACCATTACTAAAACGATCATCATTTTGATGTTGTTAGAAGTAGTAGTGTTTGTTGTTGTGTTCATGTGGTGTGTGTTACTTTGTTTGTACATGACAAATCTAGGGCAACATCACTTGGTCAGGAAACATCTTCGGTAACTAACCCCAAAACTCGTTGAACTTACCAAAAACACCAATCCGGTGTATTTCAGCTAAAAAAGATGCACTTTATGGAGGGTTTTATACGAACTGTTCGGTAAAATGCAACATAAATCTAGTTTTTATTGAAGAAAAACAGAATCAAAGTTCATTTTGAAGCAAATGAAGCTACATTCTCTTCAAAACAATAGTACATGAAGTGTAATTTGATATTGTAAGCTACTATCTTTTAATAACCCTCAATGTTTTTGTAGATTCTCCTTGACCTATCACAAGGTTATATACCCCTGAAGAGTAACTTTGTCCTAATTCTAAGTTGACGATATCTTTCACATTAACTTGACGAGTTTCAATAGTACGGCCAAACATATCATAGACTTTTATATCAACAGGCTCCTCACTGGATGTATTTACATCTAAAACAAAATTATTTGTAAATGGATTAGGACTAGATTTTACTTCAAATACAGCAATCACCCTATTCGTTACTCTTGTTGCAGTAGGCAATACATTAAGCGTACAGGTTTCTCTTCCAGGAACGTAACTATTGTTGTATAGTACGTCTACTCTGATAGTATAGGTAGTACCTGCCATAGGACCACCAGGGATATTGTGAATACTCATTGAACTTGAAGAGGTAATATATTCTCTATAGCGAATTCCATTATCGAATACAAATTTATATCCTTGACCTCCTGTAATTGGAACAGCAAAAATACTTTGCCATAAACTATTGGTTGAACTTCCACAACTTGGAATGGAAATTTTTGAAACTCCAGGAGTTGGTGGTGTCACAATAACGCAACTAGTTCCGTATTCGGTATCTGGCAACCAAGCGCCATTAAGTTTCAACAATACATCAATTGTATAAGAAGTGGCAAAAATAATATTGTTTATTCCCAGGTCGACCATCGTAAAACTATTTACAGTTTTGTCAACAGTTCCAACTAACACTCCTCCTTTTTTCACTCTAAAGCGATAACCATTGGCGCCAGGAATTTGATAACAGAAAATAGAATCCCAAATATCCCGTAAGAAAGATCCACAAACTGGGCTATTTACGGAAGTTGAGTTAGGTACTGCTGGTGTGTTTACGACACACGGCAAACCATAAGCTCTCCAATACCCACCCGTTTTGACTGCAACTCTAACTGTATTTAATGTATTTGTAGAAGAAAAGGTAACTCCAGGAGAAAGGTTTAATAAATTAAAACGATTAATATTGGTTTCGAATATCCCTACATCAGACCCATTCGTAACTTCAAATCGATAACCTTGAGCACCTGTAATAGTTTGCGCAAATAGACTTGTACTTAATGTTGGCACTGTAATTCCACAACTTGTTGCTATTAAAAACGAAGTAGTTGTTATTTCATCAACAACACCATCACAATTATCATCGATGCCGTTTCCTGAAATTTCTGTTGCATTTGGATTCACATCAACATTTGTGTCCATACAATCTGTTCCGATATACACAGCAGTATAGCCGCTTGGAATAGTGCTTCCGTAACATATTGAGGTTGTCGGAAAACCATTGCTATATTTATCCCCATCTTGATCCACATAAAGATTTGAAGCTCTCCACTTAGAAGGATTAGTGGGAGCGCAATCGGTATTGTTTGTAGATGAATTTGCAGGCGGGCCAGAACACGATACAGTTGCCACTCCAATTCCGTAACCATCGCCATCGGTATCGGCATAATAATTTGTTCCAGAACTTACTGCGATATAAAGCACTACAGAAGTAAAGCCACATGGATTGACTACAATAACCGTATAATTGCCTGCAACGGCAACCGTTGGAGTCCCTGTAATCGTTCCATTAGTCGTATTAAAACTCAATCCTACTGGTAAATCTGGACTGATTGTAATAGACGTAGCTGCGCTTCCTGAATAACTTAACAGGTTCGGTGTAATCGGAATTCCAGTACAATAAAAAGAGGAATTAGTCGTGTAATTTAAAGAAGTTGGAGAAACACAAGCCATGACATTAGATTGCTCTTGAGTTTTGCTCTGTGACGCTATTGCATTGTTTTTTTGGCTAACTACTTGAGAATAGCAAGGAATTAAGGAAATGAGAAAAATAACATAAACAAAAAGCGTTTTGTTTAGCGAAACATTTGAACAAAAATCCAGACCCATGTTTTTCAATCTAGAGATGCGAGGGAAGCTACTTTTCAATAAAGTCATAACTATCATTTTCAAGTGATTAAAGATATTACATATTTATAAAAGCCCCCCTTTTATAGAAACAAATTTAATCTAAATTTAATCTCGAAAGCCGTCTAGTTTTATATTTATTCGCATTTTATTAACAAAATATAAAAACTTTAGAAGCTCAATTTAAGAATCCTACTAACTGCTACAAGACCCAATTTCAAAAGGAGTAAAGACGATCGATTTCTCTTATTCGATCACATGATACCAATGATTCGTTAATATCCAACATCATTAAAAAACAAAACGCCCCTAATAGAGGCGTCATGTCATTAGGTAATTAAATGTTATCTTTTGATCACTCTCAAAGTATTTACTTGATCTCCTTGAGTTACTACAATGTTATAAACTCCGGATGGATATTGTGATCCGATTTCTAAACTTGTAATTTTAGAAACTGAAGCTTCACGAGATTCAACCTCACGCCCTAACATGTCATACACTCTTACATTTACTTGATCTTCACTAGAGGTGTTTACATCCAGTTTGAAAGATTCAGCATAAGGATTTGGATAGGCTTTCACTTCATAGATTGCTAAAGCTGCATTGGTTTGTCTTGAAGCAGTTGGTGAAGTTGTAATATCACACAATACAGTTCCTTCAACATAACTAGAATTACGCAACACATCTACACGTATTGTATACGTGGTATTTGCTGCAGCTCCTCCAGCTAACAATGGCAATTGGAATCTAGGGTTAGCCGTTACATATTCTCTAGTTTGAGTATCATTTGTTACCACAAATTTATAGCCTTGTGCTCCAATAATTTGTTGAGCAAAAATTGTCGTCCATAAGGCATTGATTGTAGATCCACAGGAAGGTCGAATCACTCTCGATGTTCCAGGAGTTGCTGGTGTTGTAATTTCTGCTGTTGGTCCGTACTCAGTATTTGGTCTCCAATCATCTCCAAATTTCAACAATACATCAATGGTGTATGTAGTTCCAAATTCAATATTTGAAATACCTAGATTCACCAAGCTAAATCGACTTACTGCTGATGAATAAACTCCTACAAGAATAGCACCATCCATAACTCTAAAACGGTATCCCGTTGCAGTTGGTACTTGTTGGCAAAATATTGTTCTTGAAATATCATTTAAAGTAGAACCACTTATCGGATTTACAATAAATGTAGCATTAGGAACCGCTGGGGTATTGATAGAACATGGTGAACCATAAGCTCTGTAGAAACCTCCAGATTTAACAGATACCTCAACAGTATAAGTAGTTCCGTAGGTAGCACCTCCTTGTAAGTTCATCAAACTAAACCCAACCGTTGCTGAATCATACGTTCTAACATTTACGCCATTGGTAACTCTAAAACGATATCCTTGAATTGGACCCAATTGAGGCACAAAAGTCGCTAAATCATAGGCAAATAATGTATTCGTTAAATTCGTTAACGTAATTCCACAACTGCTTGCAATTAGATTTGATGTTGGTGTTACCTCATCAGTAACCCCATCACAATTGTCATCAATTCCGTTACCTAATACTTCAGAAGCATTTGGATTTGCAGTAGCTGAAGCATCATCGCAATCTACTCCGTTGTTTGCCCCTACAAAACCAATTGGAGTTGTGGCACCATAACAAACCGGAGCAGCAGGAAAACCATTATTAAATCCATCACCATCTGCATCAATATAGAAATTAGCAGTTCTCCATTTTGACGCATCTCCAGGCGCGCAATCTGTATTGTTTGTAGAAGTATTGGCTGGTTGACCTGTGCAAGATATTATTGCAGCACCTGTTCCAAATCCATCTCCATCCGTATCTGCATAGAACGTTTGTGGCGAAGTATTCAATGTCAAGATCAAGGTTGCTGTATTACATCCTTGTACATATCCGTAAGTTCCAGACGAAGTATACGATTGTCCATTCACAGACCATACGTAAGACAATCCACAAGCTGTTACAGACTCACTACCAGTTGTAGTAAGTGGCGTAATAGTCAAGTTCAACGTAGCTGTGTTACAACCTGAAACGAATGTAGTTCCGCTTTGAGCTGTTGTATATGAATCTCCATTCGCTGGCCACACATAAGTAGCCCCTGCACAAATGGATGTGGTTACATCACCGTTCGTTGTTAATGGATTAATAGTCAAATTCAACGTAGCCGTGTTACATCCTGAAACGAATGTTGTTCCGCTTTGAGCAGTCGTGTAGGATGCGCCGTTTGCTGGCCAAACATATGTCTCACCGTCGCAAATTGAAGTGGTTACATCTCCATTGGTTGTTAATGGATTAACAGTCAAATTCAAAGTAGCTGTGTTGCATCCAGACACGAAAGTTGTTCCGCTTTGCGCAGTTGTGTATGATGTGCCATTCGCTGGCCAAACATAAATATCACCAGCACATATTGAAGTGGTTATATCTCCATTGGTTGTTAATGGATTTACAATCACTGTAACAGCAGAAGATGATGAAACATTACATCCCGTTACAGAATCTGTTGCCACTAAAGTATAGTTTGTCGTTGCTGAAGGGTTTACGCTGATTAAAGCATTTCCGGTCGCAGGTGTTCCTGATCCAGATGGCAATCCATTTACTCCTGGAGCTGTATCGGCTGTCCATGAATATTGTGCTGCGATTGGGGCAGTAGCGGTAAGCTTTGGATTTTCTACAGCCCACCATCCTGTACCAAAATTTACAGAGATTGTTGTATTAAAACGGATGCGTAACGCTGCATTATTAATATAAGTGTTCAAGTTGATGTTATCTGCGACGAAATTGTTACTGGCACCTTGATTAGTCGTATAAGTCTTAACTGTTGTCCAGTTGGTATTGTCAGTCGATACTTGTACCACTGCAGTATTCGTTCCGCTGTTTCCTTTGGTATACGAATGGTTGTAAGTAAAACTAAGTGTAGTCATACCATTTGTATTGATGGCAGGTGAAGTCAAAGTAGAAGATGTACTTGCTGATCCGAAAGAAGACGCAGAGGTAATCATGTATTTACTAGCATCGATGTTGTTTGTGATGGTAGTTAAACCTACCGCATCTCCACTGTTTTTCTGAGCGAATATAGTACCAGTTCCTGCAGCAGTGAAGGTAGGCACACCGTTGAAATTATCATTAATCGGTGTTGTTGTCGAAACGGAAGTTATTGTTGCCGACCCGGTAAGATTTGTACTGGTACCCTCACAGATGCTAGTCGCTCCAGAAGCCACCACCGAGGTAGGCAATGGGTTCACAGTTACCGATCTTGAAACGGTTGTTGTACAGCCATTAGCTCCGGTAACGGTATAATTGATATTGGTCGTTCCAGATGCAACACCTGTTACTGTTCCATTAGTTACAGTAGCAATACCTGAATTTGAAGTTCCCCAAGTACCACCAGAAGTAGCGCTTGAAAATACCGTAGTTGAGGCTGCACAAACCGTTTGAGTACCCGTAAGAGCAGCTAACGTTGGAGTTGTTGTATCCACTGTTACCGTTACCGAGTCTGTACTTGTACATCCGCTGGCCGTATTGGTTTTAGTTACTGTATAAGTGGTAGTTGTTGTAGGATTAGCAGTAGGATTGGCTGCTGTTGATGAACTCAATCCTGATGTTGGAGACCAAGAATAGGTATGTCCTGATTCGGCGGCCTCTCCAATTAGTGCTCCAGTAGGATTAGTGACACAAGTTTTAGTAAAATCAGCTCCAGCACCTACTGAAGGAGTCGCTAGATTTACGGTCACAATGATAGCATCGGTAGCAACACAGCCACTAGCCGTATTGGTTTTGGTAACTGTATAAGTAGTCGTACTTGCTGGATTCGCAGTTGGGTTCGATACCATTGATGAACTCAAGCCAGCTGTTGGAGACCAAGAATAGGTATTTCCAGCTACATTGGCTTCACCAATTGCTAGTCCTGTTGGATTGGTCACACATGTTTTTGTAAAATCAGTTCCTGCTGCAACCGATAAAGTATTATTAACCGTTACCGTTACATTCGCCGTAGCGGAACAACCATTAGTACTGTTAGTTTTAGTAACGGTATAAGTCGTTGTAGTTGTTGGGTTAGCTGTTGGGTTACTTACTGTCGAAGAACTTAATCCCGCCGTTGGAGACCATGAATAGGTAAATCCAGACGCATTCGCTTCTCCAATTGTTGCTCCGGTCACATTAGCAACACAAGTTTTCGTAAACGCTGATCCTGCACTTACTGTAGGAGCAGCTGTATCTACGGTCACTGTAATGCTCGCGGTAGCAGAACATCCAGTCGCGGTAGTCGTTTTGGTTACCGTGTAAGTAGTCGTAGTCGTTGGATTGGCCGTTGGATTGGCAATTGTTGACGAGCTCAATCCAGTAGTTGGAGACCAAGAATAAGTATTCCCTGCTACCGCTGTTTCACCGATTACTTTTCCTGTTGGGTTAAGCGTACAGGTTTTAGTAAAATTAGCTCCAGCCACTGCGGTTGGAGGTGTATTATCTACAGTAACGGTAACCGATGCCGTAGCCGAACAACCGGTAGCAGTATGGGTTTTAGTGACTGTGTATGTAGTAGTCGTTGTTGGATTAGCTGTTGGATTTGAAATCGTAGCCGAACTCAAACCTGTTGCTGGAGACCAAGAATAAGTATATCCTGCTGTAGTCGCCTCACCGATGGCCGCGCCCGAAGGATTGGCAGCACAAGTTTTAGTGAAAGCTGTCCCTGCATTAGCCACTACAGTTAACACAGTCACTGTCGCTGTATTATTAGTACTAATCGTACTCACACAAGCACCTTGCCCAACTACTCCCGAGGAAATTCCTGTAACGGTAATGGTTGTTGCTGTTGCACTTGAATTTAGGGTTGATGTAGTAAAAGTTCCACTTCCTGAAGCAAAAGTCATTGAAGCTGTACTTCCTGTAGCGGTATTTCCACCACTAAGATTATAAGTAACGGTATAAGTACCGTTTGCCATTGATGATGAACGAAGCGTCATTACCGAAGCTGAAGCTGCACAAAAAGGTCCTGTTGCACTCGCCGCAGAAGTTAGTGCATAGGTCGGGCATGTATAAGTGATGGCTACACGTCCGTCAGCACCATTACCACCAGTTGTGGTTCCATCTCCTGAACCTCCGCCTCCTCCGCCTGGAGCAGTTCCGTTAGCACCATTAGCACCTGAATTTCCACCGTCTCCTCCTTTGCCACCACCAGTTGGAGCAGCTGAAGCCGTTACGGTACTCCAAGAACCAGCACCCGAAGTTCCGTTAGCTGCAGTACCAGCAGACGATCCGCCGGGACCACCTTGTCCTGTATTGTTATCTCGTCCTCTTCCTCCGGTTCCTCCTGAGAATTTTGTAGTTCCCGTGCTAGCAGTAGATAAACCACCGGCACCACCTGGACCACCTGTTCCTGAAGTAATTGATCCTCCTGTACCACCTTTGGCAATTATAGTCGTTGTGTTGAATGTAGAATCTCCGCCAGTATTGCCGGCTCCTGTATCTCCTACACCTCCAGCACCGATAACAATGGGTACAGATCCTGAAACGCTTACGCCAGTAGACTTGCTGTATGCACCGCCACCGCCGCCGCCGCCGTCTGAACTTGATGTACTTCCACCTCCAGCACCACCTGCTCCCCAAGCTTCTACTGTAGCAGTAGTAACTCCAGCTGGAGTGATGAAATTTCCGGAAGCATTAAATGTTGCTGTTGTTTGTGCTGAACTGGATGTTGCGAACAACATACTTGTCAAAAATACCAATAGGGTCAAAACTCCATTGTGGGTTTCCCTAATTTGATTCAATAATTTAGTAAAATTTTTCATGCTCTTTTAGATTTATTGTGGGGGTTAAAAATTTGTATAATAATGCCTGTTCCACTCTTTTGTATAGGGGAATATTGGCGAATTCGCTACGATTTTTTTGATTAAGCTATTTGAAGCTTAGAGAAAATGAACTACCTGAATCGGTTCATTTTGTAGTGTACTTTTTCTTTCATAATCATTTTTTAAAAAATTAATATTTCTAAAAAAAAGTCATCCCATTTGATTTGGATAAAGGGAATACTTTAGTAGGTTTAAATTATCGAAACAAAGAAACATCGAAACGTTAAACAAAAAAAACAATCCGATAAAAAGAGCATAAACTCGTTAAAAGACGACGCAAATGTTATTCAACGGCATGAAAATGCAGTTTATCTAGTACTGGTTTTCAATAAGTTGGTTTGAAATAACTAGAATTTATTAAACACTACATTTTTCTTGTATTACAAAAAAAAAGCCGACTCAACACAATGAGACGGCTTCTTTTTAATGTAATTGGTTACTAATTAAGGGTGATTTGAAAATCTTGAAGCATCAATACTAAGAAATACATTATCAGTATCTACGTTATCTACAACTCCATCTCCATTCAAATCTGTGGCTAATACACCAAAGTTTGAAGCATCAATGTCTAAAAACAATGCATCCGTATCTACGTTATCAATAACTTCATCTTGGTTAAGATCTCCATTAAAGAAAGCAAACACTCCAGACTCCATTTCTCTCACCTCGCCATATGATTGAGTAGCGGCACTTGAAAAATCATAGCTTAATGGTGTAGTACCTACAGTTTGAGGTTCTGCTGACCATGTTTGAAGTATGTTACTTCCTTTCACAGCGATATAGAATGACCCGCTAGGTGCCCCTGCAAATGATGCTGAAAGCGAACCATCTGTATGCAAAGTAGCTGTTGTAGTATGAAGTAATTCATAGGTTGTAGCATCATGTAATTCTATAGTCAAATCTTCAACTTCATTTGGTGGTGAGACACCATCTTGGTTCAATTTAACAGAATTCATCGTACCTGCACCTAAATAGTAACCTTCTATAAACAACTTGAGGTTGACTGATATTGTGGTGATACAATTATCTGTTAATAAAGGATTAGTATCATCACAATCCGCTCCTAAAGAAACCAGAACATATCCTGCTGGTGCAGTTGCTCCATAACAAACGAGACTGCTTGAAACACCGCCGCTATATCCATCATTGTCAGCATCAAGATCTAAGAAATCTGTTCTATAAGTTATCGGGTTACTGTCGTCGCAGTCATCAGGACCTAATTGTGTTAAGGTAGTTCCAGCTGGCAAAGTAGCACCATAACAAACGGTACTTCCTGTTCCAACGGTGTGCGTATCGCCATCTGCGTCGGTATATAAGGTGGCCGATCTATACACCAAATTGTTATTATCATCGCAATCTGTGCCAAAACTCAAATCAATGGGTGTAAATTCAAGTGGATATGAAACAATATTGCCAACACATATGTTAACTACAGGACCAAAGCCCCACCCATCTTGGTCAGAATCAACGTAAAAAGGAACTATACTGTAAATATTTGCATTTGTATCATCGCAATCCTCTGTTGTAGAAGCTGCCAATGAAGTTCCTGCAGGTAACGTTGCACCATAGCAAACGTTACTTCCTGTTCCTACAGTATACGTATCACCATCAACATCAGTATAGAATGTTTCATTTCTGTACCTGTCAGGATCTCTATCATCACAATCTTCATCAACCGTTGATGTCAATGCAGTACCTGCAGGTAAAGTAGCACCGTAACAAACGGTACTTCCTGTTCCAACGGTATACGTATCGCCATCAACATCAGTGTACAATGTTGCACTTCTGTAAATTGCCCCATTCGTATCATCACAATCCGTTCCGCTCGTTGCAGCTGAATAGCCTACTGGAGTGTTAACTCCTGAACAAACAGAAGCCGAACCTAAATCATAACCATCTGCGTCCGCATCAACGAAGAAAGTCGCAAATTGATAGATTGATGCATTAGTATCATCGCAATCAGTGCTGTTCAAAGAATAACCCGTCGGTGGAGCCGTTGCATTTACCGCACAAACAGGCATTAAAGCTCCTGCTCCAAACGAATCTCCATCAGCATCGGCATAAAAAGAAAATGTTGCGTATTTAGTAGCATCAGCATCATTACAATCAGTACCGCTGCACAAGAACTTTTGCAATGAACTTGGGCATTGGTCATATGCTGCATTAAATGACAAGAACTTGCTAGGAAGTGCAATCAGTCTGTTTCCTCCATTGCCGCAGCTTCCTGGAATATTTTGTTCGCTGAGTTGACTGCCATCAAACCAATTATCACCTCTGAGGAATTTGAACTCTAAGTTAGCACCCGCAGAAGAAGCTGGGAACAACACCGTCAATTCGTAGATGCCATTTCCGATTGGTCGTAACTGGCTATTTGGTGCATTTGGAGACCAATCGCTTGTAATTGTGGTTGAACCGTTTGAAGCGAAGTTACCGGCAATATGAACTCCTCCCGCTGTAATCGTTTGTCCAGCCATATTCACTCTAAAGTTGATTGCAATCGTATTAGAAGCACAACTTACCGGCACGCAAACTGCAGTGGCAGTAATAGCTCCAAATCCGTCATTATCAGTATCTGCATATAAATCTGTACTTTGGTGAACTGCTGGATTTAGATCATCACAATCACCTCCGGAAGAAGTTAAAGATTTTCCAACGGGTATTGACGCACCGTAACAAACCACCGCAGATCCGTCATCAAAACCGTCACCATCAACATCATCATATAAAGTAGCACTTCTGTAAATAACTGCATTCGTATCATCACAGTCTTCGGTTGTAGAGGCTGTCACTCGAGTTCCAGCTGGCAGATTAACACCATAACACACGACACTTCCTGCTCCAACAGTATAGGTGTCATTGTCAGCATCGGTATACAATGTAGCGCTTCTATAAATTAGAGCATTAGTATCGTCGCAATCAGGTCCTAAAGTTGTCGCTGATGTTCCTAGCGGAATAGTAGCTCCAATACAAATTCCTATGATGGCACCGTCATCGAAACCATCGCCGTCAACATCCGCATATAGATTGGCCGAAGTAAAAATTAGAGCATTCGCATCATCACAATCATTAGTTGAAGATTGTGTCAATCTGGTTCCAGTCGGCAAAGTAGCACCATAACAAGTAACTGTTCCTGCTCCAACGGTATAGGTATCATTATCTGCGTCTGTAAACAACGTAGCACTTCTATAAATTGCATTATCAGCATCATCACAATCTTCTGTTTGAGAAGCAGTCAATGACGTTCCCGCTGGCAATGAAGCACCATAACAAACGACACTTCCAACTCCAGTAGTATAGCCATCACCATCAACGTCCGCAAATAATGTGGCGCTTCTATAAGCTAATTTATCTATATCATTACAATCATTATTAGACGATGCTGTTAATGAAGTTCCTGCAGGTAAATCGGCACCATAACAAACAACGCTTCCTGATCCTACAGTATAAGTATCTCCATCAACATCGGTAAACAAAGTGGCACTTCTATATATTAAAGCATCGGTATCGTCGCAATCCGTTCCTAAAGTTGTTAATGAAGTTCCTGCTGGCAAGGTAGCGCCATAACACAATGGTCCTTGCACCAATCCGTCGTCATGACCATCTGCATCTACATCTGCATATAGCGGTGTACTTCTATAAATCTGATCATTATCATCATCACAATCGGTTCCGTCTAAGGAGTAGCCAGTTGGCGGGGATGCACTGTTTTCACCACAAACTAAAAGTGGGGTTCCTGCTCCGTAAGTATCTCCATCAAGATCCTCATAAAACGAGAATAAATTAAATTTCGCAGCATCGTTGTCATCACAATCAGTGCTATTTGTTGAATAACCAGTTGGAGGTAAACTTGCATTTACAGTACACAACATTTCCGATGTAGTGCTACCATAAGTATCCCCGTCTGCATCTACATAAAATAAATAGGTAACCGTTTTTAATGGATTAGCATCGTCACAATCATTACTGTTTAATGAAAAACCTGTAGGTGGCGACATAGCATCTGCTGCACAAGCCAATCCTGTTACAGTGCTTCCGAAAGTATCTTGATCCGCATCAACAAAGAAAGAAAAGGTATTGAATTTTAAAGCATTAGTATCATCACAATCTGTATTACTCAACGAAAATCCGGTTGGAGGTAAAACATCGCTAATCGCACAAGCTTGCACTAAAGAACCAGCACCGTAGGTATCTCCATCAGCGTCAGCGTAGAACGGATAGGTTATCGTTTTTCTTGAATCGGTATCATCACAATCGGTATCGTTAAGTGAATATCCAGTTGGAGGCGAAAATGCATCAGCAGCACAAACTTGAACCAAAGCGCCGAAACCAAAAGTATCACCATCTGCATCTGCATAAAAAGAGAATTTTTCGTGCGAGAAAGGATCATTATCGTCGCAGTCAGTAGTATCTGCAACACTGCCTACTGGCGGTAACCCCGTGCCATCGCAACTAGTAACTGGAGCTGCTAAATTACCGTACGTATCTACGTCTGCATCGGTATAAAATGTGGCAGGAGCGTTTACTGTTACCGTTGCATTACCGGGTTGGGAACTGGAGCAAGTAGACGTAGTATCTATTCTAGATCGTACACTAGTTAACGCATAATCTATACTTCCGAGTACGCTAGTTGGAACTGAAACAGTAACGCTGCTTCCTGAAGTAGTCGTAACCGTTTCTAGTCTAGGAGGTATTGCTCCTCCTTCATATACCGTATACAGAAATTCATAAGGTGGCGTTCCACCAGATCCTGTAAACGTAATAGTAGCAGGTGCATTTTGACACACGGTAACTGAACTAGACATTGTTGCACTTGGAGTTCCATATACTGTAATAGCACCATAACCGCTACTTGTACTACTCGGCACTGTTCCGCAAGTTCCAGTATAGCTCACCACACAATAATACGTATTAGTACCCACAGTTGCAGTTGGAGGAATTAGGGTTGAAGAAGTTTGTCCGTTCAAAATTACTCCTCCTGGATTACTGTACCATTGGTATCCTAAATCAATTCCATAAGCCTCTGCAGATAGAGCTGTAGCAATACTGTTTTGACAATAGGCACCTTGAGGGGTATTATTTTTGTTATTATAAGTCAGTACTTTCCCAATACTCAAATCATTAAAAAATACGTCTCTCGCTGATCCACCTCCCGCATTGCTGTTGAAGAATTCTATTTGTGCTGGAACTTGTCCACCAGTAACGGTCGCAAAAGTTCTATCCGCTAATTCCGTTGTTACTCCCGATCTTGTTATAGAGACGCTGTAGGTATTAGCAGCAGTGTATGCAAAGGTGATGTTGCTCAAACCCGTTGTGGTGAAGTTTACTCCCGTATTTGAAGTTGATGCATCAGCAATAAAATATTGCGCATCGCCTCCAGTAAATCTGAATTCAGTTAAGATATTATTACTTGAGTTTCTCAAACGAACACCCACTTTGTTTCCATTCGTTTCAATCCCACCGTTATCATAAGCAAAGCTGACAGTACTTCCCATAGCTAATGGTCCAGCAAATGGTCGGATCGCTGAAGTCAATCCTCCTTGCGACCAGATTCCCCAGGCTTGGCCAATATCGGATCCGCCGTTGAAAGTCCCACCGCCTCCGCCACTTACCAAAAATGACCATGGACCAAAACCTTGACCGCCGTTACCTCCAGAGGTGATGCCGTATGTTGCAGTATCAGATGGGATTCCGCGAATAGTTACTGCACCTGACACATTACTAGTTATAGAAGTTGGAGGACAAAGCCCACCTACTACACAATAGTAATATAAAGTAGTTCCTCCTACATACGTTGGTGTATAACTTGATGAAGCAGCACCATTAATTAAAGTACCTCCTGAATTGCTTGGTGTTGTATTGCTATACCATTGGTACGTTAAAGAAGCACCATCTACCACTACCGATAATGGACTAGCGGCCGTACCCAAACAAACCGATTGAGCACTCGTTGATGGTTGGGTCGTAATGGATGTACTCACGCCAACTGCGACTACCAATGAACTTGGCAAACTATCGCCACTCGAGTTTCTAGCAATTACAGAAATTGTCCCACCTGGACTAGCAACAGTTACATTGATGCTATTCGTTGAACTTGTTCCTGTCCAACCGCCTGGCAAAGTCCAAACATAACTTGTTGCATTGAGATCATTAGTCACACTATAAGTCTGCGTTGCGCCGTTACATAGAGAAACAGCACCCGAAATAGCAGACGGTTGTCCTGGAGCTAATGTTGGCGCTGTATATACTAAATTGATTGTATTTCCACCAGACAAAGTCACCGCGAATGTTCCAGTGAAAGCGGCAAAAGATGCCGTATTAATTGTAAAATTACTGGTGTTAAATCCAGAAACACTGCTACCAGAAGCAATTGGCCAAGTATAATTGTTAGCTGGATTGAAGTTAGCCACCGACAAAGACACTAAGTTTAGTGTAATCGGTGATGCAGAACACGTTAATACTCCAGTAGAAGTAATTCTATCCCAACCACTCGCATTTCCGGACGCACCAGTTGCATTATTCATTTCAATACGATACGATGAACTTCCATTAAGTGTAAAAGCACCTGTAGTTAGAGTAGCTGTAGTACTTGCTGTTCCACCAGGAGAAACGGTACCAGAAAGAGAAACAGTACCTCCAATTGTTCCGCTTCCTGCAAGCGTAGCTCCATTTCCAGCAGATACAGATACTGCACTAGATGCAGCGGTACTTCCGTTTACGAATAATGTTCCTGCATGGACAAATACGGCACCGGAATAACCACCTGAACTATTTCCCGTTAGTGTTACTCTCGTATTAGATTGATTAGCATCTAAATTATCCCTTCCAACAATTAAAGGTTTAGAACCAGACAATGTATTAATAGTAACTGAACTGGCAGCATTGGTATTGGCCACACGCAAACCAGTAACATTTCCACCGGTTCCTAAATTCCCATTAAAAGTAAAAGCACCCGTATTTCTTGCCGTAATCCAAGAAGTTCTTACTCCTGTATCATTAAAGTTAATCGGGAAGTTAATGGTTTGATTGGCTGTTGCATCACTCAACACCCAACTTTGCTGACCACCAAAATCAAATAAATTGACCGAGCCAGCGCCCGTTAAATTGTAGGCTACACTCCCATTAAAATAGAGGCGCCATTGACTCATGCCACTCACGTCATTGACGCAGTTGGTCGCATTACCAGCACCTTGAAATTGCAATTGACCATAGCCTGTACCGCTAGACCAATTGCCTGCATTACTCCAATTACCTGCACCAGTCCAATTCGAAAAATTCTGAGCATGTACAGAAAAAGCAACGAATAATAAGCAAATTAAAAATAGAATTTTCTTCATAATAATTGAGTTTGATTAATTATATCCAAGAAAAATGAGCACTTTTAACTTTAAGTTGTTAAAAGCACAAATATTCCCCTTTTTTCGACTTCATAAACTTAAAGTTTTTTTAACAAAAAAATAATCCTCGATTTTGGCTTTAATTTACGATAACGTTTTCGTGTTGATAAATAAGTGTTTTTCAGCTCCTTGATTCTCATTTCTATATTTTTTTGTAAGGAAAATTGGAAATAAAAAAATGATTACTTAAAGCATTATCATACTAAATATTTTAAAAAAGAATTCTATCAGTTAATTTTATTGAGATTTTAAATGGTAAAGTGTAATTCGCTATTTGTTAAAAGACATTTTTTTAGTTTGATTACATTTTTTATCTGTACATTTATTCCACTAAAATTTAATCTATATGACTGTAAATCAAATCTTAAACAAAAAAGGAAGCGGCGTTGTTACGGTACTTCCTTTCATCACTGTTTTTAAAGCAATTCAGGTGATGTGTGATCAAAACATTGGTGCTATCTTAGTGATAGAAGATGGCCTTTTGAAAGGGATTTTAACTGAAAGAGATTACGCTCGTAAAGTTGTTTTGAAGGATAAAACTTCAAAAAACACTTTAGTCCATGAAATTATGGAAACGAATCTAACTGTAGTGAGTTTAAATGATTCTATCGATCATTGTATGGAATTGATGAGTCGCCAAAGAGTTCGGCATTTGCCTGTATTAGAAGGCGAGACTGTCGTAGGAATTATTTCTATTGGTGATGTTGTTCAAGCTATAATTGAAGTTCAAAAGAATACGATTGAACAATTGAATTTGTATATTACACAATAGTCTATCAATACAATTTTAAATAAAAAACCTCTCCATTTCTGAAGAGGTTTTTTTATTATTATGCTTGACCAGCAGGACCAAAATTGAGTGGTATTGGAGGTTGTTCGCTGTCTTTAATTTCTCCGTGAGAAACTTCAAAACGATGCACATTCTCAGCCAATGCTTTCACTAATCGCTTGGCATGTTGTGGTGTCAAGACAATTCTTGATTTTACTTTCGCTTTCGGTGTACCAGGCATGATACAAACGAAATCTAAGACAAATTCAGACGCTGAATGATTGATAATTGCTAAATTAGAATAAATTCCTTCAGCAGTAGCTTCGTCCAACTCTATGTTGATTTGCCCTTGTTGTGGTTGATTTAAATCGCTCATAACTTAGTAAATATATTCTTCTTTATTCGCCATCATCTCGTTATAATCTTCTTTAGAACCTACAATAGTATGATCGTATTCTCTCATACCTGTTCCTGCAGGAATTCTATGTCCAACAATAACATTTTCTTTCAATCCTTCTAAGTAATCTACTTTACCAGCAACTGCTGCTTCGTTTAATACTTTAGTTGTTTCTTGGAACGATGCTGCAGAAATAAACGATTTCGTTTGTAAAGATGCTCTAGTGATACCCTGTAATACAGGTGTAGCTGTTGCAGTAATGACATCACGAGCTGTTACTAAGTTTTTATCGTTACGTTTCAATAAAGAGTTTTCATCACGCAATTGACGTGGAGAAATAATTTGACCCGGCTTAATGGTATCCGAATCTCCAGCATCTTCAACTACTTTCATTCCATATAGATTGTCGTTTTCAACGATGAAATCTTTGGTATGAATTAATTGCTCTTCTAAGAATAACGTATCTCCTGGATCTTCTACGCGTACTTTACGCATCATCTGACGGATAACTACTTCAAAGTGTTTATCGTTGATTTTTACCCCTTGCAAACGGTATACTTCTTGAATTTCATTTACCAAATACTGTTGAACAGCTGCAGGTCCTTGAATTCTCAAAATATCCTCTGGAGTTATTGCTCCATCAGACAAAGGAACACCTGCTCTTACGAAGTCATTTTCTTGAACTAAGATTTGACTCGATAATTTAACCAAGTATTTCTTGATTTCACCAAATTTAGATTCAATGATAATCTCACGATTTCCACGTTTGATTTTACCAAAGGTTACTACACCATCAATTTCAGAAACAACTGCTGGATTCGAAGGATTACGAGCCTCTAACAACTCGGTAATTCTTGGTAAACCTCCAGTGATATCCCCAGATTTAGAAGAACGACGTGGAATTTTAACCAATACTTTACCGGCTTTAATTTTCTCGCCATTCTCAACCATAAGGTGTGCTCCAACAGGTAAGTTATACGAACGAATTAATTCGTTGTCTTTACCATAAACCAATAAAGTTGGAATTAATTTTTTAGCTCTAGATTCTGAGATTACTTTTTCTTGGAAACCAGTTTGCTCATCAATTTCAACCATGAAAGATTGTCCTTGCTCTAAATCTTCGTAAGCAATTTTTCCTGTAAATTCAGAAACAATTACCCCATTATATGGATCCCATTTACAAATCACATCTCCTTTAACGATAGACTGACCATCTTTAACGAAAATACTTGAACCGTAAGGAATGTTATTGGTACTTAATAAGATACCTGTTTTTTCATCAATCAATTTCAATTCAGAAGAACGAGAAACAACAATATCAACAGCATTTCCATCAGCATCTTCCCCTTTTACAGTTTTAAGATCTTCGATTTCAAGTTTACCATTAAAACGCGTTACAATACTAGATTCCTCAGAAATACCTCCAGCAACTCCACCAACGTGGAAAGTACGCAAGGTCAACTGTGTACCTGGCTCTCCAATAGATTGAGCAGCAATTACACCCACAGCTTCTCCTCTTTGTGTCATTTTTCCAGTAGCTAAATTTCTACCGTAACATTTGGCACAAATTCCTTTTAGAGCTTCACAAGTTAATGGGGAACGCACTTCTAATTTTTCAATCGGAGATGCTTCGATTGCTTTTACAATGGCTTCTGTAATTTGTTGTCCTGTATACACTAAAACCTCAGAATCCAATGGATTGATAAGATCTTGCAATGCTACACGTCCTAAAATTCTTTCTCCAAAAGTTTCAACAATTTCTTCGTTTTTCTTCAAAGCCGAAACTTCAATACCTCTTAAAGTACCACAATCGTCAATGTTTACAATAACATCTTGTGAAACGTCATGCAATCTTCTTGTTAAATATCCAGCATCCGCTGTTTTCAACGCCGTATCTGCAAGACCTTTACGAGCACCGTGAGTAGAAATGAAATATTCTAAAATCGAAAGTCCTTCTTTAAAGTTAGAAAGAATCGGGTTTTCAATAATTTCACCACCTCCTGCTGTAGATTTTTTAGGTTTCGCCATCAATCCACGCATACCCGTTAACTGACGAATTTGTTCTTTAGATCCACGCGCTCCAGAATCAAGCATCATATACACTGAGTTGAAACCTTGTTGGTCTTCTCTAATGTTTTTCATTGCTAATTCGGTAAGCATTGCGTTGGTAGAAGTCCAAACATCAATTACTTGATTGTAACGTTCGTTATTGGTAATTAAACCCATGTTATAATTCGCAGAAATTCCTTCGACTTGTTCTCTTGCATCCGCAATCAATTCGCCTTTTCTTTCTGGAATGATAATATCCCCTAAAGAGAATGACAATCCACCTTTGAATGCAAATTTATACCCCATGTCTTTCATGCTATCCAAGAAGGCAGCAGTTGTAGGCACGTTGGTTACACTTAAGATTCTTCCGATAATGTCTCTTAAATTCTTTTTAGTCAATACATCATTGATATATCCTGCAGCTTCAGGTACTACTTCATTAAAGAGTACACGTCCCGCTGTAGTTTGGATAATTTTATACACTAAATCCCCTTCTTCATTAAAATCTTTTGCTCTAATTTTTACACGAGCATTCAATTCTAATCTTCCTTCATTCAAAGCAATATTTACTTCTTCTGCAGAATAGAACGTTAAGTCTTGTCCCAAAATTTGTAATTCTGGAGTAGAAATTCTTTCTTTGGTCATATAGTACAGACCCAAAACCATGTCTTGAGAAGGTACCGTAATTGGAGCACCATTCGCAGGATTTAAGATGTTGTGCGAAGCTAACATTAACAATTGAGCTTCCAAAATTGCTTCTGGGCCTAAAGGTAAATGTACTGCCATTTGATCCCCATCAAAATCCGCATTAAACGCCGTACACACTAAAGGGTGCAATTGGATTGCTTTTCCTTCAATTAATTTGGGTTGAAATGCTTGAATACCTAATCTGTGCAAAGTAGGAGCACGATTCAATAAGATTGGATGTCCTTTAATTACATTTTCAAGGATATCCCAAACTACTGGCTCTTTTTTGTCGATGATTTTCTTAGCCGATTTTACCGTTTTTACAATACCTCTTTCGATTAATTTACGGATCACAAACGGTTTGTATAATTCAGCTGCCATATCTTTAGGGATACCGCATTCGAATAATTTTAATTCTGGTCCAACAACAATTACCGAACGAGCGGAATAATCCACACGTTTTCCTAGTAAGTTTTGACGGAAACGACCTTGTTTTCCTTTTAGGGAATCCGAAAGTGATTTCAATGGACGGTTAGATTCTGTTTTAACAGCAGAAGCTTTACGAGTGTTGTCAAATAATGAATCTACAGATTCTTGCAACATACGTTTTTCGTTACGAAGGATTACTTCAGGAGCTTTGATCTCCATCAATCTTTTCAAACGGTTGTTACGGATGATTACTCTTCTGTATAAATCATTCAAATCGGAAGTAGCGAAACGACCTCCATCAAGCGGCACTAAAGGACGCAATTCAGGTGGAATTACAGGAACCACTTTCATAATCATCCATTCAGGACGATTCTCACGATTCAAGTTAGATTCACGGAAGGATTCTACTACTTGTAATCTTTTTAAGGCTTCTGTTTTACGTTGTTTAGACGTTTCGTTATTAGCCGAGTGACGTAATTCATACGACAACGCATCTAAATCGATACGTGCTAATAAATCCATAATACATTCTGCTCCCATTTTGGCAACGAATTTATTAGGATCCATATCATCTAAATATTGATTTTCTTGTGGAAGAGAATCAAGGATATTTAAATACTCTTCTTCCGTCAAGAAATCTAATCTTTGAATAGATTCTCCTTCTGGATTTTTAGCGATACCTGCTTGAATTACTACGTATCTTTCGTAGTAAATAATCATATCTAATTTCTTAGACGGTAATCCAAGGATATAACCAATTTTGTTTGGAAGTGAACGGAAGTACCAAATATGAGCAATAGGCACCACCAAATTGATATGACCTACTCTATCACGACGTACTTTTTTCTCGGTAACTTCTACTCCACAACGGTCACAAATAATTCCTTTGTAACGGATTCTTTTGTATTTTCCACAAGCACATTCGAAATCTTTTACAGGTCCGAAAATACGTTCGCAGAAAAGACCATCACGTTCTGGTTTGTGAGTTCTATAGTTGATAGTTTCTGGCTTCAACACTTCTCCTCTTGACTCTGCCAAGATGGATTCAGGTGATGCTAGCCCAATGGAGATTTTATTAAATCTCTTGATTGGATTTTTATCTCTATTGTTATTGTTATTTCTATTATTCATCATAGTCATAAAATTTTAAGTTGTTGGTTGTTAGTTGTTGGTTGACAGCTTTGGAATTTTATCCGACAACTATCAACCACCAACCATCAACTATTTTATTCTTCTAAACGGATGTCTAGTCCAAGACCTTTCAATTCATGCATTAATACATTGAATGATTCCGGTAATCCTGGTTCTGGCATTGATTCTCCTTTTACAATCGCTTCGTAGGTTTTGGCTCTACCGATTACGTCATCCGATTTTACGGTTAAGATTTCTCTAAGCGTACTTGATGCACCATAAGCTTCTAGTGCCCAAACCTCCATCTCTCCGAAACGTTGCCCTCCGAATTGCGCTTTACCTCCAAGAGGTTGTTGCGTAATCAATGAGTACGGTCCGATAGAACGAGCGTGCATTTTGTCGTCAACCATATGTCCTAATTTCAACATATAGATAACTCCAACTGTTGCTGCTTGGTGGAAACGTTCTCCAGTTCCTCCATCATAGAGATACGTATGTCCGAAACGTGGAATTCCAGCTTCGTCAGTCAATTCGTTGATTTGATCTAAAGTAGCACCATCAAAAATTGGAGTCGCGAATTTGCGTCCTAAATTTTGTCCAGCCCAACCTAAAACCGTTTCGTAAATCTGCCCGATGTTCATACGCGATGGTACTCCAAGTGGGTTCAAAACGATATCAACAGGAGTTCCGTCTTCTAAGAAAGGCATATCTTCATGACGAACAATACGAGCCACAATACCTTTGTTTCCGTGACGTCCTGCCATTTTATCCCCAACTTTCAACTTACGTTTTTTAGCGATATATACTTTAGCAAGTTTTAAGATTCCAGCAGGTAATTCATCCCCAACCGTAATCGTAAATTTCTCTCTACGTAATGCTCCCTGTAAGTCGTTCAACTTAATTTTATAGTTATGGATTAAGTCGTTTACCATTTTATTGGTAGCGTCGTCAGCAACCCATTGCCCTTTACTTAAGTGAGCGAAATCTTCTACAGCGAATAACATTTTTTGAGTGTATTTCTTTCCTTTCGGTAATACTTCTTCACCCAAATCATTCATAACTCCTTGAGAAGTTTTCCCGTTTACGATTAAGAATAGTTTCTCAATTAATTTGTCTTTTAATTCAACAAACTTCGTTTCGAACTCCATTTCTAAAGTGCCTAAAGCATCTTTATCTTGTGTACGCTTACGTTTATCTTTTACCGCTCTCGCGAATAATTTTTTGTCTAAAACGACACCGTGTAGAGAGGGAGATGCTTTTAATGAAGCGTCTTTTACATCTCCAGCTTTATCCCCGAAGATTGCACGAAGCAATTTCTCTTCTGGAGTAGGATCTGATTCTCCTTTTGGTGTAATTTTTCCGATTAGAATGTCGCCAGGTTTTACTTCGGCACCAATTCTAATCATACCGTTTTCATCTAAATCTTTAGTAGCTTCTTCAGAAACGTTAGGAATATCGTTCGTTAATTCTTCGTTCCCTAATTTTGTATCTCTTACTTCTAAGGAGTAATCATCTACGTGGATTGAGGTAAAGATATCGTCACGAACAACTTTTTCAGAAATTACAATCGCATCCTCGAAGTTGTATCCTTTCCATGGCATAAACGCAACTTTAAGGTTTCTACCTAAAGCTAGTTCCCCATTTTGAGTAGCATAACCTTCCGACAATACTTGTCCTGCAATAACTCTATCTCCTTTTCTTACGATAGGTTTTAAGTTGATTGAAGTACTTTGATTGGTTTTTCTAAATTTAATTAAATTGTATGTTTTCTCATCCGATTCAAAACTTACCATTCTTTCTTCTTCAGAACGGTCGTATTTGATAGTGATGATATTAGCATCAACGTATTCTACAATTCCAGGGCCTTCAGCATTAATCAAAACTCTTGAATCAGAAGCTACTTGACGCTCTAAACCTGTTCCAACAATTGGAGCTTCAGGGCGTAACAAAGGAACTGCTTGACGCATCATGTTTGATCCCATCAACGCTCTATTCGCATCATCATGTTCCAAGAAAGGAATCAATGAAGCAGAAATAGATGCAATTTGATTTGGAGCTACATCGGTATAATGAACCGCACTTGGGTCAATCACTGGAAAATCCCCTTCTTGACGTGCAATTACATTTTCGGCAGTAATTTTTCCGCTATTATCCATTTGGATATTCGCTTGAGCAATCATTTTACCTTCTTCTTCTTCTGCGCTTAAGTAAATTGGCGTTGAATTTAAATCGACTTTACCATTCGTAACTTTACGATACGGTGTTTCGATGAATCCCATTCCGTTTACTTTAGCATACACTCCAAGAGAAGAAATCAAACCAATGTTTGGTCCCTCAGGAGTTTCAATTGGACATAAACGTCCGTAATGTGTATAGTGAACGTCACGTACTTCAAACCCGGCTCTTTCACGTGAAAGTCCACCTGGTCCTAGCGCGGACAATCTTCTTTTGTGGGTAATCTCTGCTAGTGGATTCGTTTGATCCATAAACTGAGACAACTGATTGGTTCCGAAGAAAGAGTTGATTACCG
This sequence comes from Flavobacteriaceae bacterium, assembly GCA_947461795.1. GTDB lineage: Bacteria > Bacteroidota > Bacteroidia > Flavobacteriales > Flavobacteriaceae > Flavobacterium. The sequence goes on from CANHMG010000024.1 coordinate 23,603, forward strand.
ATGACAATGTTTTCGCATTGATCAAATCGATTGGTGTAAACACCTCGTTATCTCTAACGTTCATTCTTTCGCGGATAGTTCTTGCCATACGAGCCAAACCAACGCCAAACTGTTGAGACAATTGCTCCCCTACAGTTCTTACACGACGATTCGATAAGTGATCGATATCATCAATCTCAGCTTTAGAGTTGATTAATTCAATCAAATATTTCACGATGGTAATGATATCTTCTTTGGTCAAGACTTGCTTTTCCATTGGGATATCTAAGTTCAATTTTTTGTTCATTCTGTAACGACCTACCTCACCTAAGTTGTATCGTTGGTCGGAGAAGAACAATTTATCTATAATACCACGAGCAGTTTCTTCATCAGGCGGTTCTGCATTACGCAATTGTCTGTAGATATGCTCAACGGCTTCTTTTTCAGAATTGGTTGGATCTTTTTGAAGCGTGTTGTGAATAATACTGTAGTCAGCTTGACTGGTACTTTCTTTGTGCAACAAAATAGATTTAACGTTAGAATCGATGATTTCTTCCACATTATCTTTGTCGATAATCGTATCTCTGTCAAGGATAATTTCGTTACGTTCGATAGAAACTACTTCACCAGTATCTTCATCTACGAAATCTTCATGCCATGTATTTAATACACGAGCGGCAAGTTTTCTACCGATATATTTTTTAAGTCCTGTTTTAGATACTTTAATTTCCTCAGCAAGGTCGAAAATCTCTAAGATATCCTTGTCTCTTTCGAAACCTATGGCACGGAATAAAGTCGTTACAGGTAATTTTTTCTTTCTATCGATATACGCGTACATTACGCTATTGATATCGGTAGCAAATTCTATCCAAGATCCTTTGAAAGGGATTACACGGGCAGAATATAATTTAGTTCCATTGGCATGGAAGGATTGACCAAAGAAAACACCAGGCGAACGGTGCAATTGTGAAACAACAACACGTTCTGCGCCGTTGATTACAAAAGTACCACTTGGAGTCATATAAGGAATTGTACCAAGATATACATCTTGAACAATCGTTTCAAAGTCTTCGTGTTCAGGATCTGTACAATATAATTTTAGTCTTGCTTTTAAAGGCACACTATACGTAAGACCTCTTTCGATACACTCTTGAATGGTATAACGTGGTGGGTCTACAAAATAATCTAAGAACTCTAATACAAAGTTATTTCTTGTATCAGTGATTGGAAAGTTTTCCATGAAGGTGTTGTATAACCCTTCGTTGCCTCTTTCGTCAGATTTGGTTTCCAATTGGAAAAAATCTTTAAAAGATTTAACCTGAACATCTAGAAAATCTGGATAATCAGGAATATTTTTGGTTGAGGCAAAATTCAATCTTTCAGTCTGATTTGTTATCATCAATGGACAAAATTTTGATTAAAAAAAGTAGTTTTGTGTTGAAACACAGTTTAATTGATACTTTCTTTTTAAAATCAATACCTCTTAAAAGTGAACTAGAGTATCTTCAGCACACTTTTTTCTTCGTATTGACTAAACTTATTAGGTATATTATACTGTTTTTTATAATAAAACTGGGTATTAATTTTATTATACGAAAAATGGTTTAGGCCTTTGGACGTCTCTGTCCAAGGCCTAAACCTAGTTCTCAAAACCGAGTTTAGCTTATTTTAGCTCAACTACAGCTCCAGCCTCTTCTAAAGATTTTTTAAGACCTTCAGCCTCATCTTTAGTTACACCTTCTTTGATGTTAGATGGAGCAGCGTCCACTAAATCTTTAGCTTCTTTAAGACCTAAACCTGTTAGTTCTTTTACAGCTTTTACTACAGCTAATTTAGAAGCACCAGCTTCTTTCAATACCACTGTAAATTCAGTTTGCTCTTCAGCAGCAGGAGCATCTCCTGAACCACCTGCAGCAGGACCAGCAACTACAGCAGCAGCTGCAGGCTCGATTCCGTATTCATCTTTTAAAATTGTAGCTAATTCATTAACTTCTTTAACAGTTAAGTTAACTAATTGGTCTGCGAATTGTTTCAAATCTGCCATTTTTTCTATCGTTTTTAAATAGTTTGTAAAATATAATTTATTAAGTGCGCGCGTATTTTAATTGCCTATCGTTCAGACAATGTTTTAAGAATTCCAGCCAATTTACCACCGCTTGATTTAAGTGCAGACACCACATTCTTAGCAGGAGATTGAAGTAATCCGATGATTTCTCCAATAACTTCTTCTTTAGATTTAAGTGCGATTAACGCATCTAATTGGTTGTCTCCGATAAATACAGCGTGATGAATGAAAGCTCCTTTTAAAAGAGGCTTATCTGACTTCTTACGGAATTCTTTTATAATCTTTGCAGGAGCGTTTCCGTTCTCTGAGATTAAGATTGAAGTGTTTCCTTTTAAGATAGACGGTAAATCACCGTAATCGTTTGTGGAAGCATTCATTGCTTTTTCAAGCAAGGTATTTTTAACTACTGCTAATTGGATTCCTGCTTTGAAGCAAGCTCTTCTTAGATTGGATGTAGTTTCTGCATTCAAACCAGAAATGTCTGCTAAATAAACAACATTCGTTCCCGCTAACTGTGCAGTTAAATCTTCAATAACTCTTGATTTTTCTTCTCTAGTCATGATTTTTAATTTATACCGCTTTAGGATCTAAGGCAATCGCAGGACTCATTGTACTAGACAAGTGAATGCTTTTGATATAGGTTCCTTTCGCCGCAGTTGGTTTAAGTTTTAATAAAGTTTGAATGATTTCGTGAGCATTGTCATTGATCATATCTGCTCCGAAAGAGATTCTTCCGATACCAGCATGAACAATACCTGTTTTATCTACTTTAAAGTCGATTTTACCAGCTTTTACTTCGGCTACAGCTTTCGCAACATCCATAGTAACTGTACCAGTTTTAGGGTTTGGCATTAAACCTCTAGGTCCTAAAATACGACCTAATGGACCTAATTTACCCATAACAGCAGGCATCGTGATAATCACATCAATGTCTGTCCAACCGTCTTTAATTTTTTGCAAGTAGTCGTCTAAACCTACGTGGTCTGCACCAGCCGCTTTAGCTTCCGCTTCTTTATCCGGAGTAACCAATGCAAGAACTCTTACATCTTTTCCAGTACCGTGAGGTAATGTAACTACTCCTCTAACCATTTGATTCGCTTTTCTAGGATCAACTCCTAATTTCACAGCGATATCAACAGACTCATCAAATTTTGCAGAAGCAATAACTTTAATTAATGCCGAAGCATCTTTCAAAGAATATAATTTGTTCTTTTCAATTTTTGAGGCAGCCTCTTTTTGTTTTTTTGTCAATTTTGCCATGTCTTACGCTTTTTTTAGAGGAGATTCTCCACTTACAGTTATACCCATAGATCTAGCTGTTCCAGCGATCATACTCATAGCAGACTCAATTGTGAATGCATTTAAATCGACCATTTTATCATCAGCAATTGCTTTGATTTGGTCCCAAGTAACTGATGCTACTTTTTTTCTGTTTGGTTCACCTGAACCGGACTTTAGCTTTGTTGCTTCCAATAATTGGACAGCAGCAGGAGGAGTTTTTACGACAAAATCGAATGATTTGTCTTTGTATACCGTGATTTGCACAGGGCATACTTTGCCAGCTTTATCTTGGGTTCTAGCATTAAATTGCTTACAGAATTCCATGATGTTAACACCGGCAGCTCCAAGAGCAGGTCCAACCGGTGGCGATGGATTCGCAGCACCTCCCTTAACTTGTAGTTTAACTACTTTACTAATCTCTTTAGCCATTGTTTTTTAAAAAATTTGCAACATTCTATGGAAGCAGAATGTTACGGTTTATAATAGTGTAACGAATTATACTTTTTCTACTTGCATAAAACTCAATTCCAAAGGTGTTTTTCTTCCGAAAATTTTCACCATCACTTCGAGTTTACGCTTTTCTTCATTGATTTTCTCAACAGTTCCATTGAACCCATTGAAAGGACCATCAACAACTTTTATAGTTTCACCAATATTAAAAGGAATCTGATGTGTATCTGTTTTCACAGCTAACTCATCTACTTTACCTAACATTCTATTGACTTCAGACATTCTTAATGGAACAGGATCCCCGCCTTTTACTTCACCTAAAAAACCAATTACACTTGTAATAGACTTAATAATATGAGGGATTTCTCCAGCAAGGTTAGCTTCAATCATTACATAACCAGGGAAATAGACTTTGTCTTTCGTGATTTTTTTTCCATCACGAACTTGAACCACTTTTTCGGTTGGAACAAGAACTTGTGAAATATAATCACTCATTCCCAATCGGTTAATTTCAGTTTCGATATAAGCTTTGACTTTATTCTCTTGTCCGCTTACAGCTCTAACCACATACCATTTTTTCACATTACTTTCTGTCATCACAAAAAAATTAAGCTTTTAACCAGTTAAAAAAACCAGCTATTGATTTTGCAAAAACTTCATCAACACCCCATGTTGCCAAAGCAAATAATACTGAAAAAACAGCAACAACAATAGTTAAACGTTGTACTTCAGCCCATTCTGGCCAAGTAGTGTTTGATTTTAATTCTTCAAACGCTTCCGATATATAATTTACAATTTTCATTATAATTTTGTTTTTTTGTGGCACGGGCGGAGGGATTCGAACCCCCATCAACGGTTTTGGAGACCGCTATTCTACCCTTGAACTA
>CANHMG010000025.1 GCA_947461795.1 Flavobacteriaceae bacterium
ACATATTGATTCGTTTGGCCGCTGAATTATTGCGCGGGTCTGAAATGTGCTTTTGGGTTCGATTTTGATGTTGGATTTCAAAAAACAATCGTTTCAATTCATGAATACTTCCTTGCAAACTATCTGATTCTTGATGCAATACAAACACATTTTCTAATCCATTATGATTTTGGTAAATATGCTGCAGTCCTTTAATAAAAGTAGCAAAATCAACTCCATTAAAAGTGCGATGTACAAATTGTTCTACTCTTTCTAAATCAGTTTCTGAATGCGACATCACAAAATCAAAAGGAGTATTCCCCATGAGCTGCATCATTTTGTGTGCATTTTGAAGAATCATTTTCCGATTGCCCCACGAAATAGTGGCGGTCAGAAATCCTGCAATTTCGATATCTTCTTTTAGAGTAAAAAGATGTGGAATTTGTATCGGATCACTATCGATAAATTTTTTTGTATTGTATTGTAGTACTTTTTCTTCTAGAAATTCGTGTAATTCGTTTGGAGTCATGGTTATTTTACTTTTTTGGAATAAAATCCTTCTGCTAAAGTTTTTCCTTTCAATTGAGGAATATAACCCAATTTGTTTTCTATATAATCGATTTGCTGGCTATTGACACAAGGTAATTTTCCATTTCCAGTAACCCAAATATAAGTGTTTTCATCAGGTGAAAAATAATCTAAATTTCCTTTGCTATTCAAGGAATATTGGGTGTTTAAATTTGAATTCGATTGTGGAATTATACTTTGAGTCTTCGTAAAAGTAGTTGGTTTGAAATTGATTTGGTTGTGATTTTGACTTATAGGTTTCGGAAACAAAATGAAGTAACTTGAAGCAATAAAGGAAACGTATAGCGTAAAATAAATTAGATTTTTTTTTGTCAATATAGGTGCAATTACCATTAAACCAAAGAATACAACAAATGACAAGATAAAACGATATTGAGGTGTTGTTGCGATTAAATATAAAAGTTGCAAAACCATCACCCCATAGAGAATCAAGATGGATTTTTTGTCAGCTATTTTTTTGAGAAAAAACGGAACTACAAGAAGGATTGAAAAAATAGTAAATGCAAAAAATCGAGTTAACCATGAATGTATTACCCATTTAATAAAGATTTCAAAACTAGAAAGTTGGAAATACTCTTTTTGAGAAACTATAAAATCATAGTTCTTTGCTTTGTTCCACCAGAAATCATAAATGACTTTTGGAATTGATTTGTCAGATGAAAAATAGTCTGCCAGTAATGATGAAGGATACAAAGGATAGCCTGTGAGAATCGTATTTTTGACTACAAATAAGAAAAATACAACTACGCCAAATAGGAGACTAGAAACTATTTTCGGTTGATTTTTTGAACTATTAAAAGCAAAATATAATATTGGAATTAAAGCTATTGGCAATGCTGAGATTTTGATAAAAATAACAAATAGTGCAAGCAACGAGAGTATTGTTAAGGCATGAGAGTTAGCTTCATTACAAAACTTTATGAAATAATAGAAAAGTAACATTGAAAATATAATAACTGCTAAATCAGGAGAAGGAACATTAGAAATGGAAATGAGAAAAACTGCAGCGAGTGGTAAAAGTCCCAAATTTAAATCCCAAAAGTTCTCCGTTTTAAAATACTCGTGTAGCGAATTGACTGAAAATGCAATTCCCAAAAGCAAGCAAAATCCATTGAGGTCATTGCAATTATCCTTGAAATAGGAAAATGAGAAAGCACTTTGCAATATATGCCAGCCCGATGTTTGCCCGAAGAAAATATGAAGATTGGCGAGACCTGGAACAAATCCAAACTCGTTTAGCCATTTTATCGTCTGTATATAATACGTTTCATTGTCTATGTAGATTGAACTAGAAGAAGATTGAAACAAAACCATTACAAAAAACAGTAAAAAGAATACTTTTAAAATGGTATGAATCTCCTTAACTTGATGAAAAAGAGACGCGTATAGTTGTCTCAAATTCATTGGATATTTTCCAATAACTACAAGCTGAAGGAATAGTAAAAGAAGCTGAAATTCAAAATTAATTCTATCAAAAACAGCCCAAAAACTCGCTAGCAAAGTGATAGCAAACATGCCGAAAATTAGAGTAAGTGTCGTATCGAGGTCTTTAATTCCTAGTAGCTTTCTAAAGGCAAATCCAACGTTAAAAAAAGTAACTCCAAGATAAAACCATATAAAAAAGATAATCAACATACGACTTAGGAAGAAATAGTTCCGTTGACCATTGTCAATTTTCGGTCGGCCATATTCGCTAACTCTTCATTGTGCGTCACTATTACAAAGGTTTGTCCGAAAGTATCTCGAAGGTCAAAAAACAATTGGTGTAAATTTTCAGCAGACGTAGTATCTAAATTTCCCGAGGGTTCGTCAGCAAAAATAACCGCAGGTTTGTTGATCAAAGCTCTTGCTACAGCAACACGTTGTTGTTCACCTCCTGAGAGTGCGTTGGGTTTGTGGTGTATTCTATCTGTTAATCCGAGATAATCTAATAATTTTTGAGCCTCTATTTCGGTTTCTTTTTTGTTTTTATGGGCAATAAATGCTGGAATACAGACATTCTCTAAAGCTGTAAATTCGGGTAAGAGTTGATGAAATTGAAATATAAAACCCAAATGCAAATTTCGAAATTGTGATAAAGTTTTGTCATTCATTTTTAAAACGTCTTCACCATGGATTAACAAAGATGTTTCATTCGATGGAGATGGTCTGTCTAACGTGCCAAGAATTTGCAATAAGGTCGTTTTTCCAGCGCCTGAAGCACCTACAATAGAAACAATTTCACCTTGTTTGATTTCCAAATCAACTCCTTTCAAAACTTGAAGTTGATCGTAGAACTTAATAATATTTTTAGCATGAATCATTTCAAACGGTTTCCACAAAGAAACAAAGTTTTTTAGAATTATCTGAAAAGAAAGGTACAAAAGCATTTTGCCTTATAAATACTCATCAAAGACAATTTATAAATAAAAGTTAAATATGATTTTTTGTTTAATATTTCATTACTTTTGATAAACAAAAAGTGACAACTTAAAATTCTACTATTGGATATAACAACTTTAAATACTACTAAGAAAGCTTCTATTGAAATAACCACTTTTGCAGGAGGTTGCTTTTGGTGTACTGAAGCAGTTTTTTTAGCTTTAGAAGGAGTGATATATGTTGAGTCAGGTTACCTTGGAGGTAAAACGATCCATCCAACCTATAATGAAATTTGTACGGGTGAAACCGGACACGCAGAAGCCGTTCAAATTACATTCGATGCCAACAAGATTAGTTTTAGTGATTTGCTCAATATATTTTTTGCAACACATGACCCAACAACCTTAAATCGCCAAGGAAATGATCTTGGAACACAATACAGGAGTGAAGTTTTTTATCATAACGAGAACCAAAAATTAGTTACAGAAGATTATATAAATCTTTTAAACACTTCCAAAACATATAGCAAACCTATCGTGACCAAAATATCTCTTGCAACACATTTTTATGTTGCTGAAAATTATCATCAAAATTATTACAATCTAAACAAATCATTAGGATATTGTAGTTATGTAATCACTCCTAAAATAGAAAAATTGCAACAACAATTTTCATCAAAACTAAAAAAATAAAGCCCGAAAATAGTATACAATGAGTACATTAACTGAAAAAGAAATATTCGAAATTATTGGTGACGATCACCAAATGTCTTCTGCGGAAACACCAATGAGATCAGATGCTTTCATTAAGACGGATGAACAGAAAAAAGCAGTTATCGAGAAGCACTTTCATAGTATTATGGAAGAATTGGGTCTTGATATGACTGATGACAGCCTTCGAGGTACGCCACATCGAGTGGCTAAGATGTTTGTAGAAGAAATCTTTAGTGGACTTAACCCAAAGAATAAACCTAAATTATCCGTATTTGACAATAGTTATCATTATGATAAAATGTTGGTGGAAGCGAATATCACTTTCAATTCTACTTGCGAACACCACTTTTTACCAATCATCGGGAAAACTCATATTGGTTATGTTTCAAGTGGAAAAGTTATCGGTCTTTCAAAATTGAATAGAATAGTAGATTATTATGCACGCAGACCTCAAGTGCAAGAACGCTTGATTATGCAAATTTTCAATGAGCTTAAATCTGCTTTAAATACTGAAAATGTAATTGTAGTCATAGAAGCAACGCACTTGTGTGTTTCCAGTCGAGGTATTAAAGACGAATCAAGTTATACTTCTACTATACAATATGGAGGAATTTTTAATGAAAAAGAAAATCGAAATGACTTCTTTAATATGCTGAAGACTGAAAAGTAGCAACCCACAAATCTTTTAAAGAAAAACGCCATAGTATCGTGGCGTTTTTTATTTTGAATCTGTTTCTTTAGGAAGCAAAAACCCCAATCTCATACTTCGTAGCATCTTTTTTTCAAAGGCCCAGAAGAATTGAAATTGCCCAAACAAAAACCCAATGGCAACAAGCAATACTTGGTAAATTGGAAATATCAATAACAATCGAACAGGAGTAAACCAAAAACCCAGATCTGCTTTTGTAATTCCAAGTAACAAACAAAATGGTTTTGACAACCAAGCCGATGCAGAACCAGTAATCGCAAAGACTACAATGACAATTGTAAATTGGAAATTAGATTGAATTCCCCATCGTTCTTTAAGACTCGCCATAGGTTAAAAATTGACTACAAATATAAGTTAGAATTTTGTCACAATTGCTGTTTGTATCGACTTTGGAAAAACATAAAATAATGATATAGCAAATAATTGACTTCATAGCCATAATGAATACTACTGAAATAATCAATTCGCATTTCATATACATTCGAATCAAAGCTATAGGGTTGCGCTACGCGATTATTCCATTGGGAGACAAATCGAATGTTGTGATTTTCCAAGTAAATAAGGGAGTAATAATTTCTAGGCTTTTGAGTGGTTAGCCAAGCTTCGAAACCAGGTTCGATAATGACGATTTCATAGTGTAAAGAATCATTTGCAATTCGAATTGTATCATTCTTAGAGATTCTTGCAGCTCCAACAGAGGAAACAGAAGATGAGTAAGCAACTGATTTCTTTTGCGAGCAACAGCAAATCAATAGTATAATAAAAAACAAAAACATTATATTTTTCATTTCCAATTCTTTGTATAAAGTTAACGAAAGGATTGTTTAAAAGTGTAAACAAAAGTAGTATTAACAAAAAAAAGCCAAGTATTTCACTTGACTTTTATTCCTAATTATAAAGGCTAATCTAGCTTACCTTCCGAAAAGTTTTCCTAGTAATCCACCAAGACCGCCTTTTTTGGTTACAGCCTCCATTGCATCACTCATATCTACTTTGCCATCTGCATTTTGATCCAAACCAAATTGACCACCGTATTTAGAAACCGCATCCATCAAACCAGAATTACCATTTCCTCCAGAAATTGCATTGACCAAATCAGAAACTTCAAAGCCTTTGTGATTCGGATCTTTAGCATTGCCTACCAAAGAGCCTAATACTTTTGGAATTAAATCACTAGCAACTCCAGAAGCGGCATCACTACTCAACCCAAACTTTTCACCTAGTTTGCCTGTTAATTGTTCCGTTAGTTTTTGAACTACTGGATTGTCGGCATCAGCGGCATTATTTCCTTGAAATAAACCGGCTAAATCAGAAACATCACCTTGAGCAGCCATGTTCTTTAGCCCGTCTAAAATAGAAGAACTGGCTTCATTCATCACAGCTTCATTATGTTCATTAGGTATTGCGTCGTTTTTGACGACTGCTTCCTGACCAAATTGCTGTACTAATTGGGTTAATTGTTCAAACATTATTTTAAAATTAAAAGTTGGAAATCAAATTTAATAAAAAACTACTTGTAATGATGAAGTACTGAAAATATATTCTGACAACAAAAAAAGTCAAGCAACAAGCCTGACTTTCCTCTATTCTATAAATTATAGATAATTATACTTTTTCCGATTTTAAAATACTAATGATTTGTTCGGCCAATTCCGTTCCAATTCGATCCTGAGCTTCTAATGTTGCAGCACCAATATGGGGTGTCAACGAAATTTTCGGATGCATCAAGATTGTAATTTCTGGAGTAGGCTCGTTTTCAAAAACATCCAAACCAGCAAACAAAACTTTATTGGCATCAAGTGCTTCAATCAAAGCTACTTCGTCTATCACGCCACCACGAGAACAGTTGATGATTCCAACATGATCTTTCATAGCAGCAATTTCTTTTGCACCAATTACATAACCATCTTGAGCAGGCACGTGAAGCGTAATAAAATCAGCATGTTTTAACAAATCCTCAATGGGTTCCGTAACGATATCTACGTTGATAAATTGGTTGTTGTAAAAATCCACTCGAATTTCAGCATTGTCCACGTATTTATCTGCTGCAATCACTTTCATTCCCAAGCCCAACGCCATTTTTGCAGTAGCTTGACCGATGCGTCCAAAACCAATAATTCCTAATGTTTTTCCTCTCAATTCAATTCCGTTGGCGTACGCTTTTTTCAAACCGTCAAAATTAGAATCACCTTCCAAAGGCATATTTCTATTAGAGTCTTGCAAGAAACGAACACCAGTAAACAAATGAGCAAATACCAATTCCGCCACACTTTCCGAAGATGATGCTGGTGTATTAATCACATGAACGCCTTTCGAACGCGCATATTCTACATCAATATTGTCCATTCCAACGCCGCCACGACCTATAATTTTCAACCCTGGACAGGCATCAATAATATCTTTTCTAACTTTCGTTGCACTTCGCACCAAAACAACACTAATGTTGTTGGCATTCACATAATTGGCAACTTGTTCCTGTGCCACTTTTGTGGTAATCACTTCAAATCCACCTTTTTCTAAAGCTTTAATTCCGCTTTCAGAAATTCCATCATTGGCTAATACTTTCATATGCTTTTGTATACTTTATTTTTTCAGGAGCTAATCCTGCTATCCACTCTATCTTTTGCTTCGCTTCTGCCTGCGCACCACCTGGCTCCTTGCTGACGCTCGGCCCTGCAAAAGGATGCCGTTACTATCAGGGCTAGGGCACCCCATCAATTATCAAGGAATTAAAAATTCATTCCAGAAACTTTTCGCTCAAAATCCTGCATCACATCCACCAAAACCTGAACGCTTTCAAGTGGCAACGCATTATACATCGAAGCTCTGTAACCACCTACCGAACGATGTCCTGTAATTCCAGAGATTCCCGCTTCTTTCCACAACGTATCAAAAATAGGCGTATGGTCTTCATTTTCCAATAAGAAAGTCGCATTCATAAAGCTACGATCTTCCACATTGGCAGCACCTCTAAAATACGGATTGCGGTCAATTTCTGAATACAACAATGCCGCTTTGGCACTGTTTGTTTTTTCAATAGCAGCAATTCCACCTTGATTTTTCAACCATTGCAACGTCAATAAAGAAGCGTAAATTGGGAAAACAGGCGGCGTGTTGTACATACTTTCTGCTTTAATATGTTTTTGATAATCTAAAATCGATGGAATTGCACGTCCTGTTTTTCCTAGAATTTCTTCTTTTACAATGACTAATGTGGTTCCTGCTGGACCCATATTTTTCTGCGCTCCGGCATAAATCAAATCAAATTGTGTAAAGTCAATCACTCTCGAAAAAATATCCGAACTCATATCACACACCATTGGAACATCCGTTTTCGGGAAACTTTTCATTTGAGTTCCAAAAATGGTATTGTTACTTGTACAGTGAAAATAATCCGCATCTGCTGGAATCACAAATTCTTTCGGAATGTGTGTATAATTATCGTTTTTTGAAGAAGCGACAACCATAGTTTCACCAAAAGCTTTCGCTTCCACAATGGCATTATGAGCCCAAGTTCCAGTATCTAAATACGCTGCTTTTCCATTTACTTTCATCATATTATACGGCACCATCAAAAACTCTAAACTAGCACCACCACTCAAGAATAAAGCTTGATATCCTTTACCTGTCAAACCCAATAAGTCTAAAGCTAAAGCCCTTGCTTCTTCCATAATAGCAATAAATTCTTTGCTACGATGAGATATTTCTAATAAGGATAATCCAGAATTGTTATAGTCTAAAATCGCTTCCGCTGATTTTTCAAAAACTTCTTGTGGTAGTATGCAAGGACCAGCACTATAATTATGCTTTTTCATGGTATCTGTTATCATAATAAAAAATTTAAGCTGCAAATTTCGGCAATAGGGTTGTAATAACCGAACTTATTTCGAATTTATTCGTAGGATGTTATTAACAAAAACGTTGTAGTTATCTATTTGTTTTTAGAGATTTTTCAGGAAAGCAATCGTATCCACATCATCCGCGTAATCCCACAATTCCGGTTTTTGAGTCGTCCCAAATGGAATACTGTTTTTGACTAAACTATTCGAAACGATGCATTGAATACTATCTTGATCAGTCAGCAAACGGTTTTCAACTTCCTCAAGAGAAGTATAATATTCATAAAAAACACTCGAAATCGGAGAAGCATGACTCGTATCTTCTTTGATGGTTAGAAAACCATTGTCTAACAACTTGAAATTACTCATCAGGAAAACCGCTTTGTTATAATCGTAATTGTTAGCGTATTTCTCGTAATGAATCACGTCTTGGTATTCGAAAATGGCTTCAAAAAACTTGGTAAAATCGTAGTCTTTTGGTACAAACAATTTCGAAACGTTGCGACAACCCAATCCAAAATAGCGAAAAATATCATCTCCTAAGGCAATCAATTGTACTTTGGTTTCTTGTCCATTCAAAACAGCCACAGAATTTCTAGATTTGCGAATAATGCTCGGTTTGTCTTTAAAATAGAATTCAAAATAGCGTGCCGTATTGTTGCTTCCAGTAGCAATGACGGCATCAAAATTATCAAGTTTGCCTTCAACAAAAGTGATGTTATTTTTGAATAGAGGTTCAATCGCAACCAAATATTTCGCTAAAAACGGTAACAAATACTGATCGTTTGAGGAGGTTTTTACAACAACCTTATGTCCAGAAATTAATACGGAAAGAAAATCATGAAAACCAACCAAGGGAATATTTCCTGCTAAAATTAATCCAATGGTCTTAGGTTTTATTTCCTCTAAATTATAAGGTGTTAGCCATGTTGTTAAGTTTTCTTCTTTCAGAGCTTCAGCCCAGGATTGAATCGCAAAATAAACTTGTTCTTGCGTATACCAACCGTTGTGAGATTGAGACAATTGAATCAAATCTACAAAGGCATCAAAAAATAAATCATTGTGTACATCACCCTCTATTTTGATATTGGAATTTTCAGAAAATTGTCCTAAAAATTTCCCTAAAGCCACAAAAGCTTTTATTTTATCAATTTGTAACATTTGTTTACTTGTATATGAATAGATTTGATTGTAATTTTGCCCAAAAATAAACTATTATCGGCTATATGCAATAAGCTTTAAACAATAAGCTTTCTGCGTTCAGCTTATGCCCTAAAGCAACAGAAAAAATGGCAATTATAATCACTGATGAATGTATCAATTGTGGTGCTTGTGAACCCGAATGTCCTAACACAGCTATCTACGAAGGAGCTGACGATTGGAGGTATAAAGACGGAACCAAACTCAAAGGAAAAGTAATCTTACCCGACGGAACCGAAGTCGATTCAGAGGCAGCACAAACTCCCGTTTCTGATGATATATATTATATCGTTCCAGGAAAATGTACCGAATGCAAAGGCTTTCACGACGAACCACAATGTGCGGCTGTTTGCCCTGTTGATTGTTGTATTCCAGATGATAATCATGTCGAAAGTGAGGAGACACTACTCAACAGACAAGCTTTTTTGCATAACGAATAACGTTTGAATCCTGAATTTATTTATTATTATACTATCCTTAATAATTTATATTTTTGATTGCAATAATATTTTAAATTTTTAATTATTTCAATCCTTTTTTTAGTAGGTTTGTTAAAACATGCTACTGTATGATAAAAAAAGTATTCTTTTTATTTTTATTACTAAGTTCCTTAAAGTCAATTTCTCAAAGTGTTGAGAAAATCATTATTATAAAAGATCAAGACACAAATCTTCCTATCGAAGATGTAACCGTTTCAATACTTAAAACGCGTCAAAATTTACTAAGTAATTCCGAAGGTATCGTTACTTTTGAACTTATTGGGCCTTCTAATATTCAAATTCGACATTCTTCCTATATTGGTATTACGGTTCGTTCTAACACACTCAAAGAAGGAACAACGATTCTTTATTTAAAGAATAATGTCAATGACCTGGAAGAAATATTGGTATTCAAAAAACATCCTCAAAAAATTCTAGCTTCCATAATTGAAAATTCCAAAAAACAACTTACAATTCCGGCTCGATTAAAGGTTTATTCTAGAGAGTTTTTTAAACTCAATGGAAATTATTCGTATTACAATGATGGTTTGATGAATTTTCAATTGTTAGACAAATCAAAAAAAATAAATACGGTGCTTTTAGTGGAACAAAACCGTTCTAAAAGTATAGTTGATGAAGAAATTTCAGAAGATTTATTAGGATATAATCTGAATAATATCATGGAAAACTATTATAATTTCAAGTATTTAAATCCAATTTTAACAACTGAAGCAAAAAAGGAATATGATTTTGTAATAAAAGTGTATTCAAAAAATCGTGATTTCAACATAATAAGTGCAATTCCCATTGAAACAGCAAATGGTTTGCTGGATAATTTTTCAATTATTTACGATCCCAAAAAGAAATTAATTGTAGAAGTTAGTTCATTTGTTACTCCCTTTGTACTTTCTAAAATGAAAGAAAAAACAAGTAATGGTTCAAAGAATATCAATAAATCCAATTTCAAAACGATTTATAAATTTCAAAATGGTAATTATTATTTATTGAGTTCCAAAGAAGAAATCGCTTTCGAAAAAATCGAAAATGATAAAAGCAAAAACATTGAAGTTCGTAATTATTTCTTTACGACAAATTTTAGTATACAAAACTACGTATATAAGGATTCAGAAGTTTATAAAGACAAAACACTC
Source organism: Flavobacteriaceae bacterium (assembly GCA_947461795.1). GTDB lineage: Bacteria > Bacteroidota > Bacteroidia > Flavobacteriales > Flavobacteriaceae > Flavobacterium. The sequence continues at coordinate 11,020 of CANHMG010000025.1, forward strand.
TTCAATAAAAAAGACGTAATTTTAACGGATTACTGGAATGATTCTGGGCTTACTGGAACCGAAGAAGAACAAAAAATCATCAACTTTATAGAAGAACAGAAAGAATAAATGCGAATTCTACTACTGTTTTATTTTTCTTTATAAAGAATGAAATTCCCTTCTATAAAAACAATTTAAACCTTTATATTTGCACACTTTTTTAATCGATAAAAATAACTGTCGACGGTAAATCGTCTACTGGAAACTCAACTATATGAAAGCAGGAATTGTCGGATTACCCAACGTAGGAAAATCAACGCTATTTAATTGTTTGTCAAACGCCAAAGCACAAAGCGCCAACTTTCCGTTTTGTACAATCGAACCCAATATTGGTGTCGTAAATGTGCCTGACCCAAGAATAGAAAAATTAGAAGCATTGGTAAAACCAGAACGCGTTCAAATGGCAACAGTAGATATCGTTGATATTGCTGGATTAGTCAAAGGCGCTAGCAAAGGAGAGGGTTTAGGGAATCAATTTCTTGGAAATATCAGAGAATGTAATGCTATTATCCACGTATTGCGTTGTTTCGATAACGACAATATTGTGCATGTTGATGGGAATGTAAACCCAATTCGAGATAAAGAAACCATTGATATCGAATTGCAATTGAAAGATTTAGAGACCGTTGATAAACGTCTCGAAAAAGTAAAACGTGCTGCCAAAACAGGTAATAAAGAAGCACAAGTGGAAGAAGCTTTTTTAAACAGAATTAGAGAAGCATTGTTGCAAGCCAAATCAGCTCGAACCGTTGAACCAAAGAATTTCGACGAAGAAGAATTGATGGAAAATTTTCAATTGATTACTTCTAAACCAGTAATGTATGTTTGTAATGTTGATGAAGATGCCGCCGTAAAAGGAAATAAATATGTAGATCAAGTTCGGGAATTGGTGAAAGATGAAAATGCTGAAGTGATCGTTTTAGCCGTTGGAACTGAAGCCGATATCACGGAACTCGAAACCTACGAAGAACGCAAAATGTTTCTAGAAGATTTAGGATTACACGAGCCTGGAGCTTCGGTTTTAATTCGTGCTGCCTACAGATTATTAAAACAACAAACCTATTTTACAGCAGGCGTTAAAGAAGTTCGCGCTTGGACTATCAACATCGGAGCAACTGCACCTCAAGCTGCGGGTGTTATTCATACCGATTTCGAAAAAGGTTTTATTCGAGCTGAAGTGATAGCGTTTGAGGATTATGTAGCTTTTGGATCTGAATCGAAAGTAAAAGAAGCCGGAAAATTGCGCGTAGAAGGAAAAGAATACATTGTAAAAGATGGCGATGTGATGCACTTCCGTTTCAACGTTTAATCGACGAACGACTATATCCTAAATAAATTAACCTAAACCTGTAAATTATTTACAGGTTTTTTTGTTTTTCTAAATTCCTTTGCTTTCCTTTATCACACCCAATAGTTAAAAAGTATAAATTCTTTAAAACTGAATCTATGAAACTACAACAACTACTAATCAATCAAGCGAATGAGCAACGTATAGTTTCAAATAATGAATCTTTTGATGCGAAAAACGCCGATTTAATTCTCGCCTTCGGTCAAAGAACACTTTTAGAAAAAGTAAATCCATACCAAGGCTTAAAGACAAGTTTTCCCAATGCGCAAATTGTAATTTGTTCTTCTTCTGGACAAATTTCCGACCAATGTATCATCCAAAAAGAAATCGTTGCGACTGCCATCGATTTTGAAAAAACAACCATTAAAACCTGCAAATTTGATATCGTCGATAATAACGATATCAATGATTTAGGTAAGATGATTAAAGATACATTAAGCACATCAGACCTTAAATCGATTTTGATATTGTCTGAAGGAACTCATATAAACGGAACCGAACTCATCAATGAACTCATCAAACAAACCAACAAACAAATTCCAATTTTTGGTGGTTTGGCGGGTGATGAATATTCATTTCAAAAAACAATCGTGGGTCTCAATAATGATGCTACAGCAGGAAAAATAGTCGCTGTAGGATTCTATGGAAATAACATCCACTTTGGTTACGGATCTGAAGGCGGTTGGGGCGATTTTGGCCCAGAACGCGAAGTGACAAAATCAGATAAAAACGTGCTTTACAAAATCGGCGACCGTTACGCCTTAGATTTATACAAAGAATATTTAGGCAAATACGCGGAGGAGTTGCCTGGTTCATCACTTTATTTTCCGCTTTCGATGCGAGAAAATGGGGGTACAAGTTCCGTCGTGAGAACTATTTTGTCTATTGATGAAGATCATAAATCAATGACATTTGCAGGAAATATTCCCGAAGGTTCTTCGGTGCGTTTGATGAAAGGAAATACGGATAAATTGATCGATGCTTCTGCGACAGCTGCCTCTCGTATTGCTACGGAACCTAGTCAAAATACACAATTAGCACTTTTGGTAAGTTGTGTAGGGAGACGAATTGTGCTTGGCGATCGCGTTGAAGAAGAACTCGAAGTTGTCAAAGAAATTTTTGGCGATAAAACAATGTTGTGTGGTTTCTATTCTTACGGAGAAATTTCGCCAACCTTAGACAACGTGGCTTGCGAACTACATAATCAAACGATGACTATTGCGACACTTTACGAAGCATAACACATGAACAAATCCCATCTCCATAGAAACCTCAAACGGCAACTCGATAAGTTTATGTCGGAGGAATTTATTGAGCAAAATCCAAATCTTCTTTCCTTTATTCAAACGGTCAATCAAACCTATTTGAATTACGAAAAAGACGCCGAATTGTTCGAACAATCGGCGCGTTTGAACGACAAGGAATATGGGGAAATGAACGCCAAACTGAAGGACGAATTAGCCAAAAGAGTTTTCTTCCAAAGCAAATTGATTGATGCCATCAAACAGCTCAATGCAGAAGGTCAAGAGCTGGGCAGCGAGGACAATCTATTAGATTTGCTGCATATTCTTCACAAAGAAATTGAGATTAAAGCAGAGATTCAAAGACAGCTATACGCCTCGATTGCAGAAGCAGAAGATGCCAACGAAGCCAAATCCGAATTTTTGTCGATTATGAGTCACGAAATTCGGACGCCTCTTAACGCGATTATCGGACTGATCTACATCATGGAAAAAGAAAATTCCTTAGAGAGTTTTCATGAGAATATAGAAGTGCTCAAACATTCGGCACAAAACTTATTTCTACTAATCAACAACATTCTCGACTTCAGCAAAATTGAAGCTGGTAAAGTCGATATTGAAAAAATACCATTCAATCTAGTAGATCTAGTTAAGCAAATTGCACGTTCGCTTGAAGCCAGAGCTTCCGAAAATTTGAATGTCATCGAAGTTAAAATAGATCCGGATTTTATTCCGAATCTCGTCAGCGATCCGTTGCGCATCACTCAAGTGATTACTAACTTAATTTCAAATGCAATCAAATTTACGCAGGAAGGGAAAATTACCATCAAGTTGCATCAAGTCATGATGAACGAAAATATTTCCTCTTTCAAAATTGAAGTTATTGATACCGGAATTGGCATAGATAAAGACAAATTCCAATCTATTTTTCAGAAATTTTCCCAAGCCGAAACCAAAACGTCACGTCAGTTCGGAGGCACTGGTTTAGGATTAGTGATCACGAAGAAACTGTTGAATTTACTCGGTTCTGATATTCAATTTGATAGCGAAATTGGCAAAGGTTCTAATTTCTTTTTTGTATTACATCTTCCCATCGATGCCAAAGGAACGTCAGTCAATACCAATGATTTGCACGAAGATTATAAAGAAGAAAACCTCAAAGGAATGCGCGTTTTATTGGTAGAAGACAATATGATTAATACCAAAATTGCCCAAAAAATCATGAGTCAATGGGATGTTATTGTCGATTGTGCCGAAAACGGATTGGTCGGCGTCGAAAAATTCCATGCCAATTCCTACGACGTCATTCTCATGGATCTTTCCATGCCCGTCATGGACGGGTATGATGCCACCATCGAAATTCGAAAAACCGACAAACTGATTCCCATTATTGCCCTGACCGCGTCTGCTTCGTTTGGTTACCTCGATCGTGCGCTTCAAATCGGAATCAACGAATACATCATAAAACCTTTCAATCCGAAGGAACTCAACATGAAGTTGGGCAAGTATTATTTCTATTAGTTTTTGGGCCCATTTCCAGCTGTCCATTCCAAGATTTTCGCAAAAACACTTTTTTTGAAAGCCCCGAAAAGCGCTTCCGTTGGTCGCATTTTCAGGACAACAAAAAATAACGTTTTTCACAAAAATGCTTTCCATTGCCATCTGGAGCAATCCGCAATATATCTGCACCTTTCTCGTTAGTAAATTGCCTATTTTCCCCACAAATTATTACATATACAAATGCAAGTAAGATCAAAAGTACCCAAATTAGTCAACTGTTTATTGGTTTTGTTGATGACCAACTTCACCTATTCACAGTCTTATGCCTCAGTTGATAATGCCATTGCGAATTACCCAAAATCATTTGAATCGCCCGAAAAACTTGCAGAAAAAATCAACGTCGACTTCAAGACTGAAGAAGAAAAAGCCAGAGCCATTTTTACTTGGATAGCAACAAATGTTCATTATGACCTCAAAGCATATTATTCACAATCTAGTAATCCCAAAATTGCCTATTCGTTTGCGAGTGAAGAAGAACGAATCCAAAAGGAACAAAAATTTCGGTACGATAATGCCAAAAAATTACTGCGGACTAAAAAAGGCGTTTGCGAAGATTACGCTTCTTTGTTTCATACACTTTGTGAATTTGTCGGTCTAAAATGCATGACCATAACTGGAACTTCAAAAACTGTTCTAAATCATATCGGGAAATTGCCAAAAGCAAGTGACCACGCCTGGAACGCAGTCAAAGTTGGAGAAACATGGCGCTTCATTGATGTGACTTGGGCTTCCGGAATAGCCAATCTCGAAACTGGTAAAATGATGCAACAATACAATGACGCTTACTTTTTCACACAACCAGCAATTTTCTTCCTGAATCATTTTCCCGACGATAAACGGTATCTTATGACTGATAAAACCGCTGAGGAATTTGCTGCGCTTCCGTTGTATTATGGTAAATATTTGAAATCAGGATATGAATTTATTGCTCCAGAGCAAGGTGTTTTTTCAGTGAAAGAAACGCAAAGCATTGTTTTTCAAATAGCCAATCTTCCCGAAAACAGTTCGGTCGCGTACGTTTTTAGCAACGATAATAAAATCATTCCACTGAAATTGCTAAGTGAAGAAAACAACGCATTATTTGAAATTCCATTGATGAAAAGAAACAGAGGTTATCTAACCATTTATGTCAATAACGAATCGATAGTTGCATATAAAATTCAACCCTGATTATTTCGCAGATTTTCATAGGCAGCTGGTGGTCAACCGTCAACCGACAACCGTCAACTCACAACCGTTTTACTGTCAATATCATCTTAATAACTTTACGTTGCACTACTTTTAATTTTTGCTGATATAGCTTACATTAGCATGTTTCATTAAAACCGCTATGTCCGAACAAAATCAATATACCGAAGACAATATTCGCTCGCTCGATTGGAAAGAACACATCCGCATGCGACCTGGAATGTATATCGGAAAACTCGGTGATGGTTCATCGCCCGATGATGGTATTTACATTCTGCTCAAAGAAGTCATCGACAACTGTATCGATGAGTTTGTGATGGGTACCGGAAAAACCATCGAAGTTACGATCAAAGACAAAACTGTTTCGGTGCGAGATTACGGGCGAGGGATTCCGCTTGGGAAAGTCATCGATGTGGTTTCAAAAATGAATACGGGAGGGAAATACGATTCGCTCGCCTTCAAGAAATCCGTTGGTTTGAATGGAGTCGGAACCAAAGCTGTCAATGCGTTATCGAATTATTTTCGTGTAGAATCGGTTCGCGATGACAAGCAAAAAGCGGCTGAATTCAATGGTGGAAATTTGACGTTAGAGGAAGATATTATCGAAACCACGAAGAGAAAAGGAACCAAGGTTACTTTTATTCCCGATGAAGCCATTTTCAAAAATTATAAATACAGAAATGAATATGTAATAAAAATGTTGAAGAATTATTGTTACCTCAATACAGGTTTAACAATTATCTACAACGGAGAAAAATTCTATTCCGATAACGGACTAAAAGACTTACTCGACGAAAATATTGCGATTGAAGATATGGTGTATCCCATCATTCATTTGTTGGGTGACGACATCGAAATTGCTATCACCCACAGTAAATCACAATACAGCGAAGAATACCATTCGTTTGTCAATGGTCAAAATACCACGCAAGGTGGAACGCATTTAGTAGCTTTCCGTGAAGCGATTGTCAAAACGATTCGCGAATTTTACAACAAAGGTTTCGAACCTTCCGACATCCGAAAATCAATCGTTAGCGCGATTAGTTTGAAAGTGATGGAACCGGTTTTCGAATCGCAAACCAAAACCAAATTAGGTTCTGCCGATATGGGTTCAGAAGCTGGAATGCCATCCGTTCGTACTTTTGTCAATGATTTTATCAAAAACAAATTAGATAATTTTCTACATAAAAATCCAGAAACTGCCGACTTATTATTGCGCAAAATTCTGCAAGCCGAACGCGAACGAAAAGAATTATCAGGCATTCGAAAACTAGCCAAAGACCGCGCGAAGAAATCGAGTTTACACAACAAAAAACTACGAGATTGTCGGGTGCATTTACCGGATATTAAAAACCCAAGATATTTAGAAAGTACCCTTTTTATTACGGAGGGAGATTCCGCATCGGGATCCATTACCAAATCACGTGATGTGAATACACAAGCGGTTTTTAGTTTGCGTGGTAAGCCCTTAAATTCCTATGGAATGTCGAAAAAAATTGTCTACGAAAACGAAGAATTCAACTTGCTTCAAGCCGCTTTAGACATCGAAGACGATATGGAAAATCTTCGGTACAACAACATCGTAATCGCTACCGATGCGGATGTCGATGGGATGCACATTCGCTTGTTGTTGATTACTTTTTTTCTGCAATTTTTCCCTGAATTAATCAAAGAAGGACATTTATATATCTTGCAAACACCCTTATTCCGAGTTCGAAATAAAAAGGAAACTATCTATTGTTATTCGGAAGAAGAACGTAGAGCAGCGATTGAAAAATTGAAACCAAAACCGGAGATTACCCGATTCAAAGGATTGGGAGAAATATCCCCCGATGAGTTCAAAAATTTCATCGGAGAAACCATCCGACTCGACCCGATTATGATGGATAAAAACACTTCAGTAGAACAACTATTGTCGTTCTACATGGGAAAAAATACGCCTGATAGACAGGAATTTATCATCAATAATTTGAAAGTAGAATTGGATGTAGTAGAAGCGAATTAAATCAATAGAGACGGAGTGCCCTAGCCCTGATAGAAGGGAAAATCCTTTTTTGTTTTTTGAGGAAAGCCCCTCGACTGCGCTCGGGGTGACAAAAACAAAAAAGATTGGAATGATAGAAGGAATAGCTCCTAAAAAAAATACTGATCAATAATCAGATTAAATGAAAGACGAAGAAGAAGAAGATATCAATGACAATTTAGAAGAAGACGACGCTCAAGAAAATTCCCAAGAGGAGTTTTCTGAAGTAGTAGTTCCTTCAGGTGAACATCATTTCTACGAGAACGACGAAGATGAAAACGATACGATTACCAAAGTCACCGGAATGTACAAAGACTGGTTTCTGGATTATGCGTCGTATGTAATTCTAGAGCGCGCTGTTCCTGCCATTGAAGATGGTTTCAAACCGGTGCAACGTCGGATCATGCATTCGCTGAAGGAATTAGACGACGGTCGATATAATAAAGTCGCTAATGTAGTTGGTCATACGATGCAATACCATCCGCACGGAGATGCGAGTATTGGCGATGCGATGGTGCAAATTGGCCAAAAAGAATTACTGATTGACTGTCAAGGAAACTGGGGAAATATCCTCACAGGTGATGGTGCTGCAGCTTCCCGTTATATAGAAGCACGTTTGTCAAAGTTTGCTTTAGAGGTTTTGTATTCTCCAAAGATTACAGATTGGGGTGTTTCTTATGATGGTCGACGTGCGGAACCGAACAATCTTCCGGTAAAATTCCCATTACTTTTAGCGCAAGGTGCTGAAGGAATAGCCGTAGGTTTATCCACGAAAGTATTGCCGCATAACTTCAATGAATTGATTGATGCTTCGATTAAAATTCTAAAAGGAAAACCATTTACTATTTATCCTGATTTTCAAACCGCTGGAATCGCAGACATTTCCAATTACAATGATGGATTGCGAGGTGGACGCGTTCGGGTGCGTGCGAAAATTGGACAACTAGACAAGAATACCTTGGTCATTACGCAAATTCCATTTTCGACCAATACCACAACATTAATCGACAGTATTTTGAAAGCCAATGAAAAAGGCAAAATCAAAATCAAAAAAATAGAAGACAATACGGCTGCGGAAGTCGAGATTCTCATTCACTTATATCCCGGTGTTTCTCCCGATAAAACCATCGATGCGTTGTTTGCTTTCACCGCTTGTGAAACGTCTGTCGCGCCTTTAGGTTGTGTCATTGAAGACAACAAACCGTTATTCGTTGGTGTCTCTCACATGTTGAGAATATCCACAGAGCGAACCGTACAGTTGCTTAAAAGTGAACTTGAAATTCAACTCAGTGAACTCGAAGAACAATGGCATTTTCTTTCGTTAGAACGGATTTTTATTGAAAATAGAATCTACCGTTTGATTGAAGAAGAAACGACTAAAGAAGGCGTAATTGCAGCCATAGACGAAGGATTGAAACCTTTCATCAAACCTTTAAAAAGAGCCGTTACCGAAGAAGACATTTTGCGTTTGACGGAAATCAAGATTATGCGTATTTCGAAATTCGATAGCAACAAAGCGCAAGATAAGATTGACGCGTTAGAAGGTGATATCGAACAAGTCAAACACGATTTAGAACATTTGACGGATTTTGCCATTGCTTATTTTACGAAGCTTAAAGACAAATACGGTAAAGGACGCGAACGCCAAACCGAACTCCGTATTTTCGATGATATCGAAGCGACGAAAGTAGTGCTTCGAAACACAAAACTCTATGTCAATAGAGAAGAAGGTTTCATCGGAACTGGACTCAAAAAAGACGAGTACGTCACCGATTGTTCTGACATTGATGATGTAATTGTATTCCTTCGCGATGGAAATATGATGATTTCTAAAGTCGATGATAAGAAGTTTGTGGGGAAAGACATTATTCACGTGGCAATTTTCGATCGAAGTGATAAACGCACGATTTATAATATGATTTATCGCGACGGAAAATCTGGGCCGGCGTATATCAAACGATTCAATGTTTCGGGTGTCACTCGAGATAAATTATACGACTTGACCAACGAAGCCAAAGGTTCACAAATTTTATATTTTACCGTAAACCCAAATGGAGAAGCGGAAGTCATTACCGTTTTATTGCGACAAATTGGAAGTATCAAAAAATTGAAATGGGATTTAGATTTCGCAACAATGGCAATAAAAGGACGTGCTTCCAAAGGAAATCTCGTTACGAAATATCCCATCAAGAAAATCGAAATCAAAGAAAAAGGAATTTCGACGCTATTGCCTAGAAAAATCTGGTTCGATGACACCGTTCAAAAATTAAATACCGATGCGCGTGGTGAATTGTTGGGTGAATTCCGACCGAACGATAAGATTTTGGTCATTTCCCAAACCGGGAAACTCAAAGTGATAATTCCAGAACTCACTACGCATTTCGATGAAGACATGGTGGTTTTAGAAAAATGGATTCCGAACAAACCAATCTCAGCCATTTATTTTGACGGGGAAAAAGAACGCTATTATGTGAAACGATTCCTTGTTGAAACCGAAGGGAAAGAGGAATTTTTTATTACAGAACATCCAAATTCTCAACTCGAAATTGTAGCTACCGATTATCGTCCTGTGGCGGAATTGGTTTTCAATAAAATCAAAGGAGTACAAAAAGAAAATCAAATAGTCGATTTAGAAGCATTCATTGCGGTCAAAGGATTTAAAGCACTCGGAAATCAACTCACAGCGGATAAATTAAAACAAGTTAATATGCTCGAGTCATTGCCTTATGAAGTACCAGAAGAAGTGGTTCCAGAACAAATTGAAGTTGCTGGAGAAACCGAAATTAATGCCAATGATGAAGACATTCAATTGGATGATGACGGGCAGATTACATTGTTTTAACCGAAAGAAATATTAAAAAAAAAGGGCGCAAAGTAAATCATTTTGCGCCCTTTTTTTACTTAATTCGTTACATCTGTATCTTCCAACTCTTTATCCTGAATCTTACTATTGTGCAATTGCACTGGATTTTTACTTTTCTTCATTCTTAAATTCAAGAACTCCACAAACAAGGAGAAGAAAATAGAGAAGTACAAATACCCTTTTGGAATGCTTCCTACTTCAACATCAGTCCCAAATTTGAAGTGCGCCAAATGCGATCCCTCTGCTATCAGCATCACACCAATCAAAATCAAAAAGGATAATCCTAATATCTGAATCGTTGGATGTGTATTCACAAATTTGCTCACAGGACCGGCAAAAATCATCATAATAATAATGGAGATAATGATGGCCAAGATCATAATTTCTAAAGCACCCGCGTAGCCAAATCCACCTTCTGGAATTGGTTTCATGCTAATCAATCCAACGGCGGTTAAGATACTATCAAAAGAAAATACTAAGTTCAAAACTGCAATCTGCACTATCGCTGCAACCAAAGTGTTTCCAGCTTTTCCTTTTTCGCTTTCTTCTTCGCCTTCCATTTTGTGGTGAATTTCAGTCACAGATTTATACAACAAAAACAATCCACCAGCAAAAATGATGATGCTTTGTCCCGTGATGTGAGCGGTGAAAAATTCCCAATCCAAACTAAACAACGTGTCTTGCAAACTCAATACCCATGTAATTCCAAATAGCAAAACAATTCGAAACGCCATCGCTAATAACAACCCAATTCGGCGGGCTTTTGGCTGGTCATTCGCAGGTAATTTCCCCGACACTATCGATAGGAAAACGATATTGTCTATTCCGAGAATAATTTCTAAAAAGGTAAGTGTTAAAAGGGCTACCCAAGCATCAGGGTTGGTTAGAATTTCGAACATGTTTTAAATTTTTTGTTAACAGTTATTAGTTATCAGTTTTCGGTTACAGGATTTACTTCTCAATTAAAATGGCAGTACCTCGTTGTTTTTCATCATTTCCCACGGCCCCAAATTCAAAGGTATACGAATTTTTTGAAGTAGTCAAAATTCGTATCGTTATTGCTTTTTGTTCCGCCATCGTTTTAGGATGCAATTTTCGCATCACATATTCGCAATCATTCACCCAACGAATCGAAGCCGTGTCGGTCTTGCCTTTATAGGTTTCAATCACCATCGAATCCGTCCGAATGGAAGTCGTTTGATGTTTCACATCCTTGATGGTAATTTCCGATTGGTAGGTTCCAGTTTTAAAATCACGACAATCTCGCGCCACGTCGTAACAGGAAAGGAGTAATAAAAGCAAAGGGAATACAAATATTTTTTTCATAGTTTTTAGAAGCTTTTTCCTGCTGTCCACTATATCTTTTGTTCTGAACGCCAGAACAAAAGGATATCGTTACCATCAGGGCTAGGGCATTATTTTTTCAATCGATTTATTTCATCATCCGTAAAATTCTTAATGCTTTTTTCTTTGGCAAATTTATCGGCATTATAACTGTTCGAGGCGTTTCTCGGAATCGATAAACTGTCCCAGGAACTATTCTTTAGTTGTTTCGCCAAAAAAACGATTTGCCCAATGTGATACGGATAATGCGCCAATTGCCGATTGATGGCTTCCGCTACCGTATGTCCTTCGTTGCGAATATAAATAATATTTGTGAGTTGATGTGGCTCCAAAGAATTCAAAGCAAACAAAAAACAATCCCAACCTTTGTCCCAAAGTTGCATCACTTCGTCTTTGGTGGTCAAATCATTTTCAAATTCAGCATCGCGCTGACGCCATTCTTTCTCGCCGTCGGTCGTCATAAAGTCCGTCCAACGCGACAACATATTGCCCGCCAAATGCTTTACGATGGTGGCAATACTATTTGAGTCTTCATTCGCCATAAAAAAAAGTTGGTCAGGTTCGAGTTGATGCATGGCTTTTTCTCCCAACATTTTGTAGTAGAGAAATTGTTTTTTTACGCTTTCTAAATAAGTTTCATTCATGCTACTTTGTTTTTTTTAAATTTTCTAAACACAAATTGAGGTTGAAAATAGGCGCTATATGCTGTTCATCTTAATCGTTTATAAATACAGCATTCTTGATATTACTATTAAACTAGTTGTCTTTCGAATTCGTGTCGGTAATTGTCGACTGCTTTCTAAAGAGCTCCAAAAAGTACCCGATTTGCAAAAAGTCTCGACCAGTTTCGTCATTGATCTTATAGTCAAATTGTTGTAAATATCCTATCTGCAAAGTCGTTGCCTTTGAAGGTTTGTAATTAAAGGTAAACAATACTCTATTTCTTTCAAAATAAGGTTCCTTGTTAGTAAAAAAGAGTTCATTACTCGCACTGACTTGAAATGGTTTGAAACCTTTAATGTCCTTTCCAAACGGATAGGCAATTCCAAGTCGATAGCGATAGCGATTTCGATATCCATCGCTGGTGTATCTAAACTCGGCCCTATAGCGTTGCTCAATGATAAATGCCCCAATATTTTGGGATAAAATAACTTGCGGCCAAATCCTAAATTCGTGATTGTTCTTAGGTACAACAAAGTTTCCGCCTTGTTTATAGGTTTGGTAGCTCCCAGCACCCAAGGTCAACTTTAGATTTTTCAAGGCTTTATAGTCGAAGCCTCCTTTGAATTCGTAATAATGAAAGTCATCGTAAAATAGGAGAGAACGCAATTGTGCTTCGCCCAACACACTTATTTTATCATTAAAGGTGTATTTAACATTGAGGATGTTCCAACTTCCTAATGCACCAGATTGGGCGAAAGTACTACTTATCGAAAAGTAAGCTAGGAGCGTTGCGAAGTAAATGATTCTCATTCTCTTGTTGATTTAGCTGCTATTCTATAGTAATGTCGTATTGCTCTAATAGTCCCATGATTCCTGAGATTGCGAACTTGGCTTTCTTCATCGGATTAAACTCAGGATTGATTTTATAATGCACCGCCGTCGTAAAATCAGCGCCGGCCAATTGGGTTTCATTAAAGATGGCATTCTCCAAATTGCAGTGATCAAAAACAGCTGATGTTAAATTGGTTCCGATAAATGTAACTTCTTTCATCGAACAAGAAACGAATTTGGTTTTGGGCATTTTCTTGTTGGCAAACGAAGCGTAATCGAGAATGCACTCTTCAAAATTGACTTGAAACAAAAAGTCGGTACAGCTTTGAAATTGAATTCCCAAAAGCTTACAATTTTGAAAAGATACCGATTGTAAACTCGTATTCCCAACTTGCAATAGGGATAAATTGCAATCGATAAATTCACAATCTATAAAGGTATTGTGAGAGAAATTACTATTGGAGAAATCGCACTGCTTAAAAACGCAACCTTCAAATTCTTTGTGTTGAACAGAAGTGGCGATAGCAATTACTTTTTCGAAAGTTTTATGTATGTGAAGTAATTCTTCCATTAGTCGTCATCGCTGTCAAACATGCTGTCAACAATAGATTTGATGCCTTTAAACATCATATAAACTCCACCCAAACTAAGCGCAATTCCAATAGCGAGAACCAAATAATGCCATCCGTTATTTTTGTTGATAAAGGCATTGTAGATAAAGGTTGGCCCTGAAAATAGTAAAGGTAAAGCCCAAGCAAGTTTGACAATTCCTTTATTTAATTCTTTTTTATCGATTCCCATTTTTTGGATAACTTATAGTGATAGAATAATGCAAAAGTAAAACTTCCTACGGCATGAAATGCGATTAGATAAAGGAATAAAAATATTTTTTTTAATTCCCATAGATCTTGTTCAAAAAAATGAAAACCCGAAAAAAGAATTACATACGTATAAAGCAGCATTACAATTCCGTTGTAGATACAATAACGAAAAATATTTTTCCATTTTCGTAATAGATAAAAACTAATTAAAGCCAAAATTGGAATTAAAGTGATGATGCTATAAAAAATGTACATGATTATTTTGAATTAAAAGCATCCACTGCTTTTCGAACGCTGCCATGTTGTTGCAACAAAGCGGCTGCTTCGTCATAGGCAACGCCAATTTCTCCGATAATCATTTTCACGCCGCGATCTACAAGTTTGTCATTGCTGAGTTGCATGTCGACCATTTTGTTGCCTTTGACTTTCCCCAATTGAATCATCGTTGCAGTAGAAATCATATTAAGCACAAGTTTCTGAGCGGTTCCGGCTTTCATGCGCGAACTTCCGGTGACGAATTCGGGGCCAACCACCACTTCAATAGGAAACTTAGCGGTTTGTGATAATGGACTTCCTTCATTGCAAGTGATACAACCTGTTGCAATGTTATTCTCATTGCATTTTTCCAAACCGGCAATAACATACGGTGTGGTTCCTGAAGCGGCAATTCCGATGACCACATCCAAATTGGTTATATGGTGTTCTTGCAAATCGATCCAAGCTTGTGTGGTATTGTCTTCGGCATTTTCTACGGCACGACGGATGGCTTTATCACCGCCAGCAATAATACCGTTAACGAGATCGAAAGGCACGCCAAAAGTAGGTGGGCATTCCGACGCATCGACGATGCCGAGTCGACCAGAAGTTCCGGCACCGATATAAAACAAACGGCCACCGAGTTTCATTTTGGCAACAATTTCTTGCACCAATTTTTCTATTTGTGGCAGTACTTTCGCAACCGCCAAGGGCACGGTTTGGTCTTCTTGGTTGATGTTGGTGAGCAAGTCAGCCACCGACATTTTCTCGAGGGCTTCGTATTTGGAGGATTGTTCGGTGGTTTTGATGAATGACATTTGGTTGTAAGTTGTGAGTTGTGAGTTGTTTGTTGTTTCAAAAATAGTGTTTTTTGCTCGCAAAGTCGCGGAGGCGCAAAGTTTTTTGGTTCTTAAAGGGGATTCGAAATGTGCTTCAAGTGTGCGTGAGGGATAGTAGCATTGTTTGAGCTCTTTTTTGTTTGGGAAAAAGCGCCTCGATTGCTCTCGATTTGACAAAACAAAAAAAGCGAGTGCGCATAGCCCGACCCGCCTTTTTCGGCGAGGTCACGCCCAACTATTACATAAAATACGCCAACAAAATCCCTAAGACAATCATAGAGATTTTAGCGATATTGAATTTGTGGCCTTCGCTGCTTTCGAAAATAATGGTTGAGGAAATATGGAAGAGAATTCCAATGACAATAGCAGTGATTTCGGTATAATACTCTTGTAGAAAAGGTACTTCATTAGAAACTAAAGTTCCTAAAGGTGTCATTACAGCAAAGGTAAGCATGAAGAAAAAAAGTGCTGTTTTGTTGAGTTGACTTTTGATGAAAAATGTAGTAAGAATCACGGCGATAGGTAAGTGGTGCACACTAATTCCCCAGGCTAAATTGGCATGGTGACTAACAGGCATTCCTTCAAGAAATGCGTGAATGCACAAACTTATAAACAACAACCATGGGATTTGCGTCATTGTTTCGTGCCCATGCACATGTCCGTGTTCAGCGCCCTGTGAAAAGAATTCTAAAATAATTTGAAATAGAATTCCCACCATAATATAAATTCCGATGGCGTTTTGATGGCTTTGCTTCGCCAGTTCGCTGAAGCTCGAGTCGTATACTTCGGGTAATAAATGAACGACAGTTAAAGACAACAAAAACGACCCGCTAAATGCCAGTAACAATTTGAGGTTTTTTTTGTTTTTAGGTTGCAGAAATAAGGCTACTCCATAACCTAAAAGTACCGATAGTAAGGGAAGAAGATAGTTCATTATTTGAATATCATGATGAGACGTTCGCTGTCGGTTTTGTGAAATTTTTTGAGTTTGTAATCTCCGAAAATGTCTAACAAATAAATACCTGCTTCGCTCATTAAATCTTGAAAATCTTGCAGCGTGAAAGCGCGTACTTTTTCGGTAAAATGAAATTTCTGACCTTGGTCTTCAAAATCAATTTCTTTGTAAATATAACCATCAATATGAAAGCGTTTGATGTGAAAATCAATTGCATCAACAGTTTTTGTTTCTTCGGGAACTAAGTTCGCTATGACGTTGGTGCTGTTCATAAAATCGATTACGCCAAAACCATATTCGGTGAGACTTTCTTTAATGGCGATAAGCGTTTTGAGATGGTCGGCATCATTTTCAAAATAACCGAAGCTCGTGAATAAGTTGAAAATGGCATCGTATTTTTCAGTAAAAGAATGGCGCATGTCATGTACTTCAAAATGTAAAGTAGCATTCGCATTTTTGTTGGCAATGCCAATACTATTTTCGGATAAATCGACTCCTAAAACTTCGAAACCCAATTGGTTTAAGTAGATGGCATGACGTCCTTTTCCGCAAGCTAGATCGAGTACTTTGGCATGTTCAGGCAAATTGAGATACTGCGTGAGATTGTCCATAAAGACTTGTGCTTCTCTATAGTTTCTTTCTTTATATAAAATGTGATAATACGGGGAATCAAACCAAGAGGCAAACCAGTTTTCCGATTTCGGATTTAAGATTTTAGATTTCGGATTTTGAGAATTTGACATTTATTCTGTTACATTGAATTCTGAACGTGCAAATTTAATGTATTTTTGCACGGAATACTTGATTTCAACATGGAAAATAATTTTAAAATGATTGCCAAAACCTTTTTTGGTTTTGAAGAAATACT
>CANHMG010000026.1 GCA_947461795.1 Flavobacteriaceae bacterium
ACCAATTTGATAGCTTCTTGGGTTTTGCCTTCTACCTGAATTTTTTGCAATCCGCCAAATTTTCCAATCCCATGATCAATATGTGTAACATAATCTCCAACAGTAAGTGTATTTAATTCTTTAAGCGTTATCGTTTGCTTTTTAGCATAGCCGTTTTTGATATTGAATTTGTGATAACGTTCAAAAATCTGATGGTCAGTATAACATGCCATTTGATTTTCTTCATCAATAAATCCTTGAAATAAAGGAAAAACTACGGTATGGTATTGTTTGCGAATGCTTTCGTGATTGGCCTCGTCTAAACTTTCAAAGATGTCGTGAAATCGTTTGTCTTGTGCGCTATTCGAACAAAACAAATAATTTTTATAGCCATTAAAATGGTTTTCATTAAGATTGTTCAACAACAAATCGAATTGTTTGTTGAACGACGGTTGAGGTTGAATATGAAAATCAAACGCTTTTGTAATCGCAAAAGTTGGGTTGTTGCTAAGTTCAACTACAGTAAAGTCGAGTGCTTTTCTAAGAAATTCTTTTTGTTCTAAAAATATTTTCTGAGGTGCTACATGTTGAATTGTAGCATTTAAATTTTTAAAAACATCGTCAGCTTTCGCGAATAATTTTTCTAAAACGGAAAGTATTAACTCTGTATTTTGAATAAAAACGATAGTGTTTTTTGGAATATAATCTAAAAAGCTTTCACGATTTTCTTGAAAAAATTTATTCTCTATATTCGGAATAATGGCAATCTTTTTTTGTTTTTCGATAGAGAGTTGTGTTTCTACATCAAAGCTTCGAATACTATCTACTTCGTTACCGAAAAATTCAATTCGATAGGGATGATCATTTGAAAAAGAAAACACGTCAATGATTCCGCCACGCACAGAAAATTCTCCGGGTTCTGTAATAAAATCAACTCGTTTGAATTCGTATTCAAACAAGACTTCGTTGATAAATTCAATCGAGATTTGATCTCCTTCAGAAATTTTCAAGGTGTTTTTATCCAGTTCTTTTTTAGTCACTACTTTTTCAAAAAGTGCTTCAGGATAAGTAACGATTACTGAGGGTTTCTTCCGTGAATTAATACGATTTAGCACTTCTGCTCGTAACAATACATTGGCATTGTCAGTATCTTCAATTTGATAAGGTCGACGATACGAACCTGGATAAAACAAAACATTTTCCTCGCCAATCATTTGTTCTAAATCATTCAAATAATAGGCGGCTTCTTCTTTGTCATTCATGATGACTAAAAAAGGATGCTCAGAATTTTTGAAAAGCGATTGTAGGACAAATGAAAGAGAAGACCCAAGCAATCCTTTGAGTTGAATTTTCTGACTTTGATTCTGTAAACTATCTCCAATCTGTTTGACTTTTGGAGACGAATCGTAGCGTTGAAATAAAGATTGAATACTCAAGGTTTTATTGTTATTGGATAGGAATTAATTCTTAATTGCTCTTGTAGTATCAAGCATTCGAATCATATCCGATTCGCCCTCTTCTTTTGGGATTTCGTTTTTACGAACAATTTCATCCATTTGTCTGTATAATGACTGTAATTCTATATTAACTTCATTTACCAAAAGCACTACTTTTTGAGCAGGAATTTCATCAATATTAAGAAATAAATTGATGGAATTTACTTTCGTGGTCAAAGCAGTAATCCTGCTTTTTACTTCAGGTTTGCTAAAAAGACCAGGAATAGTTTCATTTAAAACCAATACTTTTTTAGACAAATCTTTTGATTTTTTTTGAAATGCACCAATACTACTTTTCGGAATTTGAAGCAATTCATTAGTAAAATCATGAAGTGCTGTCCAATTTTGAACTAATGATTGAGTTTTTGGATTTAGTGTTGGAGTTGTAAATCGCCACCCATTACTAATTGTTGAAAAAACAACAGCTCTTGCTTTAGTGTCTTTTTGTTGTTCTAATATACGTTGCTCGTCTTTGTTTTGACAAGAAATCAATAATGACAAGCAAATAAAAAAAGAAAATAAATTTTGTATCATGAAAATATATTGAGCCACTAAGGTACAAAGGTAAAATGAAACTTAAGAAGACCAATGTTATTGTTAATTTTATTTTGTTAAATTAATTTAGGGGTAATCGTAAGAAATTTATTTTTCTAAAACAGTATCTTTACCTAGCAAAAACAACTTTGAAAATGAACACAAAAATCTTAATTATTGGTGCTTGCGGTCAAATTGGGACAGAATTAACGTTTAAATTACGGGAGATTTACGGAATTGAAAATGTAATCGCTTCCGACATTCGTAAAATGAATAATGAAGTTGTTAATTCAGGTCCTTTTGAAGTTGTAAATGCATTAGATTTTAATCAAATTGAGCATCTAGTGGAGGTTCATCAAATTACCGATATTTATTTAATGGCGGCTTTGTTGTCGGCAACAGCTGAAAAGAACCCGGCATTTGCATGGGATTTGAATATGAATTCGTTATTTCATGTATTGAATTTAGCGAAAGCAAAGAAAATAAAAAAGATTTTTTGGCCATCCAGTATTGCAGTGTTTGGTCCTACAACCCCTAAAGAAAACACTCCTCAATATACTATTATGGAACCCTCTACTGTTTATGGAATAAGCAAACAAGCTGGGGAAAGATGGTGCGAGTATTACAATCACATTTTTGGTGTGGATGTAAGAAGTATTCGTTATCCAGGATTAATTAGTTGGAGTTCAGCTCCGGGCGGAGGAACTACTGATTATGCTGTTGATATTTATCACAAAGCTTTAAGTCAAGGAAAATATGAATGTTTTCTTTCTTCAGAAACTAAAATGCCTATGATGTATATGGACGATGCTATTCAAGCTACAATACAAATTATGAAAGCAGATAGCGATCAAATCAAAATTCGCTCTTCTTATAATTTAGCAGCGATGAGTTTTACACCAACTGAAATAGCTGCGGAAATTAGTAAGCATATTCCGAATTTCTCAGTTACTTTTAAGCCTGATTTCAGACAACAAATTGCAGACAGTTGGCCTGCAAGTATTAATGACGAAGAAGCTAGAAATGACTGGGGATGGCGGCATAAATTTGACATATCAAATATGACGATTGAGATGTTGAAAAATTTAAAAAACAACCCGAGTTTTATTTAGATTTCAATTTTTCAATTAAAGGATTTTCTATAGGTGTTTTTATTTTAATGACTTCGTTCGTAGCATCGTTCGGAATTGTCATTGACAAAATGTAATGTTGAATTTTCCATTCTTTTCCAATTTTTACCAAAACACCTGAGCCTCTACATGCTTTCATCCAAGTATCCAATAATTCATCAAACCAGGCTGTCTTTTTATCTTTACTAAAGTAAATATGACGTTCTAAAGGTTTGAAATCCCATGCCTTTCCTTTGTCGAAATAAGGTTTTGCAAAAGCTTTAAATTCATTTTTATTCCAATTCTCAGTAGCATCTGTTCCTATGAAAACAGCATCATCTGTTAATGCGTCAAAATAATTTTTCGAATTAGCTTCAGCGGCTGCTTTATGCCAATTGTCTAGTAAAAGAGTAATTTTTTCTTGTTCTGTTTTTTCGTCATTAGGTTTTAAAGAAAATGAGACTAAAATAAAAAAACAGCAAAGGATAAAAATGGTTTTTTTCATGATTGAATCTTTTAATGAGAATAAAGTTTACTATTGTTTTTGTAAATGTAGTTATTAAACCAAAAAATTATACAATTCTAGGCTACGTCTTTAATTGTTTCCTTAATTTTATGACCAATTATTAGTTTAAATACTACAATGAGAAATGGAATAGCATTAGTTTTTTTGGTAATTACATGGAATATGTTTTCATTAAATTTGGATAAAATCTTTATTAAAACAACTAAAACATTAGTTTTTACAAATAAATCTAAAATTCATAAATCTAATGAGACTCCTATAGATAGTATTGCTATAACTACTTTTTTCAACAATTATCCTAAATTAAAAATATATGAGTCGAAAGTGTTTGAAGTTTATAGAAAACATCAATTCAACTACATTTGGTATCAGTCAAATACAATTAATGAATTAGGGAACTTACTGTATACTAATTTAAGTCAATTGTCAGATGAAGGTTTACAGTTAAAAGTTCCCTATAAATACGAATTAGATTCTTTTTTTCTACAAACTAAAGAAGGTAAAAAAGTAGAAATAGAATTGTTGCTGACCTCTATTTATTTTTTTTATGCAGACAATGTTTATAGGGGTTTAGATGATAAAATCACAACAAAATTAGGTTGGTTTATCCCCAAAAAAAAGCAGTATTTTGTGAGCTATCTCGACACATTGATGAGTAATCCATCGTTGTTAAATAAAAACGAAAACAAAGTTTTTAAACAATATTATCGTTTGAAAGATGTCTTGAAAAAATACCGTTCTATTAAAGATCAAAACAGTTGGGAACCAATACTAATGAAGAATAATCCAATAACTATAGGTTTCTCCTCACCAATAGTCAGCCAAATTAGGGAAAGATTTTATAGATTAGGATACTTGAAAATAGATTCCAAATCGTCAAAATACGATAATGAATTAATTCAAGCAGTTAGGAAATACAAGCAAAACATGGGCATTAAAGTTGACGATTTGATTACCACTAGATTAATAGCCTCACTAAATGTCCCTATTTCCGATCGAATTAAAACACTAAGTGTCAATATGGAGCGTTGTCGTTGGATTTCGAGCGATTTTAATCAAGCCATGGAATATATTTTCATCAATATTCCTTCTTATCAAATGAATTATATTAAAGAAGGAAAAACAATATTAAATTCAAAAGTTGTAGTCGGAAAAGTAATGAATCAAACAGTAGTCTTTAGCGGGAAGTTGCAATATGTTGTTTTTAGCCCGTATTGGAATGTGCCGAAAAGCATCATAGATAAAGAGATTGCGCCAGAAATCAAAAAAAACAAAAATTATCTCTCTCAACATAACATGGAATGGAACGATGGGAATATCCGTCAAAAACCAGGGCCAAAAAACTCTTTAGGATTGGTAAAGTTTTTATTCCCGAATTCAAATTCTATTTACCTGCATGATACTCCTTCAAAAAGTTTATTTAATGAAGAAAAAAGAGCTTTTAGTCACGGTTGCATTCGTTTGGAAAAGCCTATAGAATTAGCCTATTTATTGGTGAAAGATGATAAAAACTGGACTATGGAAAAATTGAATAAGGCATTTCATTCTAAAAAAGAAATATGGTATACTCTAAAAAATAAGATACCAGTATATATTGGATACTTTACTTCCTGGGTTGATAATGAAGGTGAAATTCATTTTTATGAAGACATATATGCTCGAGACGAATGTTTAGCAGCTTATCTTTTTCAAAAAGAATAACCTAGATTAATTGTTTAAAACTGGTTTATAAATAACAAAAAGGAATAAATAAAACTTTCAATTTTTATTTACTTTTGAAAAAGTCACTAATTGTTCTTAGAACAGAATCTTAAAATAAATCTTTATGAAAATAGTTAAAATTGTTTTTATTACAATGTGTTTACTTACAATACAATCTAATGTAAATGCACAAAAAGTTGGAATTAGAGCGGGATTAAATATCTCCAATGTAAGCGGTGCAGAAGGAGACACTAAGCCTCTAACGGGATTCCACTTAGGAGTTTTCAAAGAGATTACTATTGTGCCAGAATTGTTTTTTTTACAACCAGAATTACAGTATTCTATGCAAGGGGATCAAGTTGGAGATACCAAACGTTCCATCGGCTATATTAATATTCCCGTCTTAGCGAAAGTATATATAATAAAAACAATCAGCTTAGAAGCAGGCCCACAAATCGGATTCAAAATAAACGATAATTTTGAAGGGGATACGGGTGATGACATTAAAACTTTTGACACTGCTTTTGTAGGAGGTTTGGGTTATAATTTTCCAATGGGACTTTCTTTAAATGCCCGATATGCTTTAGGATTAAGTGAAATTGTAAAGGATTCAGGTCTTAAAAATCAAGTCATTCAATTAGGCGCTGCATTTAAATTTTAGATTTTTTTTGCATTTTATAATGACTATCTTAGAGGAAATCCTAAGATAGTTTTTTATTTAAACTACCTTGTGCCATTGTCGGTCAATTCGGGCAATCCATTGTTTTATGGAAATCGCCTTCGAAACCATGATTACTTCCTATTTGGAAGATAAAATCGGCATTGTACCCCATTTTATTTCCGATGAATTAGCGCAACATTTAAAACAAAATCTCCTCGATTTATTCCAACAAAAACTATTACTTGCCGCTGGAGTAGGGAATGAAAAAAAATTAGTTCACAACTCCGAAGTAAGAAGCGATGCCATTTATTGGTTGGACAAAAATCATGATAATCAATACGAAACGGAGTTTCTTGATTATATTGAAGACTTTATTGCATATTTAAACGCAAGTTGTTATGCAGGAATTACAAGTTACGAATTTCATTATTCTCTCTACGAAGCCGGTAGTTTTTATGTAAAACATTTGGATCAATTTAATGACAGCTCAAGTAGAGCTTTCTCTATGATTTGTTATTTGAATGCCGATTGGAAAATCGAAGATGGAGGTCAATTGAGTATTCATCAATTGGGAAACAATCAAAAAATCGCTCCTACTCAAGGTAAAACTGTATTCTTTAAAAGTGACGAATTAGAACATGAAGTTTTAGTTACAAATGAACGGCGGATGAGTGTTACTGGATGGTTGAAGCGAGATTAGTAGGTATTTGAAAGTTGTAACAAATGAGTTTAGATAACTACTAATGGACTCAAATCAACTAAAATTATAAATTATGCAAGCTCATGAAATAGACTACCAAATTTTTGGCGAAGAAATGCAATACGTAGAAATAGAACTTGACCCACAAGAAATTGTGGTGGCTGAAGCGGGAAGTTTTATGATGATGGACAACGGAATTAAAATGGAAACTATTTTTGGTGATGGTTCCGATCAACAACAAAGCGGTTTGTTTGGCAAATTGCTTTCTGCAGGGAAAAGAGTTTTGACAGGAGAAAGTTTGTTTATGACGGCGTATTTAAATCAAAATAACTTCAAAAGCAAAGTGTCTTTCGCTTCACCCTATCCAGGTAAAATTATCGCAATTGATTTGGCTCAGTTTGAAGGGAAGTTCGTTTGTCAAAAAGATTCGTTTTTATGCGCCGCAAAAGGCGTCTCGGTTGGCATTGAATTCTCAAAAAAATTAGGTCGTGGTCTTTTTGGTGGAGAAGGATTTATCATGCAGAAATTAGAAGGAGATGGATTGGCATTTGTCCATTCTGGGGGAACATTAGCAAAAAAAGAATTAGGATCAGGGGATATTCTTAAAGTTGATACGGGCTGTATTGTTGGATTTACTAAAGATGTGGATTACGATATTGAGTTTATCGGAGGTATAAAAAACACTATTTTCGGAGGAGAAGGCATGTTCTACGCAACACTTCGTGGCCCTGGAACCGTTTATATTCAATCCTTACCTTTTAGCAGATTGGCTGACAGAATCATTGCTTCTGCTCCTAAAAGCGGCGGTAACTCTAGAGAAGAAGGAAGTTTGTTAGGAGGAATAGGGAATCTATTGGATGGAGATAATCGATTTTAATTAAACAAGGAGTTTTTATAATTAAGATAAAAAAGACCTACAATAAAATAGGTCTTTTTTTACAGAATAGTCAATGCTATTTATTATAAGTGCTTTCGTAATTAAGTAATTTAGCAAAATACTCTTTGATAAAAGCATGTTGCTCTTTAAAACTCATTTTGCTTGCTGATTTTGTCTCTATTTTAATAGCGTCAAATCGATGGTCTTCACGAATCAAATTGTATAATTCCGTTTTCGCACTTGAAGGTCCATAAATAAATACTTCATCATATCTTCTAACAATTTCCATTAATGATTTGTAGTAAGATTGAAGTGATTGCTTTTCTTTATTATGCAACGCACTTTCACTTTGTAATAAAGGCTGCTGATTTATCATAGAGACATGCTCCGCATTGATAGTATTGACTTCAAAAGAATCTACAACATATTCCATCCAAAAGGCAGTGGTGTGATCCATCCAAATGCCTAATCTTTTTTTTACTTTCATGATTTTTTTTTATTGTATCTCGCTTCTTAATTATGAAAAAACTTTTGGGTAATTTCTTGTATTAAAGTTACAAAAAAACAGCTTTAATAAGTAGGTTTTAGGGATGTTTTTTAACGATTTACTAAAATTCTTATTTCTAAACGCAGCAATTTCAATGTTAATTTAATTTACGTAAATTGTAAAACTATTAGTTATAAACAATGAATTGTTTAAAATTTTCATTAATTATTTAAGAAATGTTTAACATGTTTTGTAAAAAACAATACATTTGACAAAATAAAAACTACTTCTATTATGAAAAAATTTTTACTTTCATTGAAAAAAACTATTGCCATTAGCGTGTTATTGATTATCAGTCAAAATACCTTTTCTCAAGTTATTATTTCACAATATTATGAAGGAACGGGAACCAACAAGTGGATTGAGTTGACCAATACAACAAGCTCCTCAATCAATACTGCATCTCCACAACTCAAATTAGGTTTGTGGGCTGTAACAGGTCAACAGGAAATATTGCACTAACTGGAGCGGCTTCAAACACTGTTAATTTAACGGTTACTATTCCAGCCTTTGGTTCTGTACTTATTGGCAATACAGGAAACGGTACAGAAATATCTTATTTAACTGTCGCTAGTACCGCTTTGACGAGCAATAGTGTAATCAATTTTAATGGAAACGATGGTGTGGCTCTTCTTGATGCAAGCAATAACATTCTAGACGCATTTGGAACAGGAATCAACGCTACCGATGTGAGTTATGTCAGAAATACTTCAGTAACTTCAGCATCTGCTACATATATCTCATCACAATGGACAAGTGCTACCATTGCGACTGTTCAAAATGCAGGGACAACAGACCCTAACCGATTAAATTACCAATTGTCAACGGTATGTTCTGCACCTGCCAGTCAACCCACAGGATTGACTTTTAACAGTATTACGAGTTCAAGTTCTGCAGGAAGTTTTTCTGCTATAGCTGCAAATGAATATCTCGTTGTTTACAGTACATCGGCAACATTGAGTAGTTTGCCTGTCAATGGGACAACTTATAACGCTGGAAACACCATTGGGAATGGAACGGTCAACTATCGTGGAAGCGCCACTTCTTTTAGTTTAAGTGGATTAAGCGCCAGTACAACGTATAACGTATTTGTTTTTGCAATAAATTCTCAAGGATGTTCAGGTGGTCCAGCTTATCAAACAACATCCCCATTAACAAGCTCTTTTACAACATTAGCGCCACCATGTGTAAGCCCAGCTTCCCAACCATCAACCTTAGTTTTTAATAGCCCAACGAGTGCAATCATTTCGGGTTCATTTACAGCAATAACAGCTGACGAATATTTGGTGGTTTATAGTACATCTGCTACTTTATCTGCTTCACCTACCAACGGAACAACATACGTAGCTGGTAATACTTTTGGAAATGCTACTGTTGTAAGTAGAGGAACTTCTACCACGTTTAATGCTATTGGATTAACACCTCTTACGACGTATTATATTTCTGTTTTTGCTTTAAATAGTTTCAATTGTAGCTCTGGGCCAATTTATAGAACGATATCTCCGCTAACAGGGTCAGCTACAACTATTGAAGCACCCTTAAATTATTATTTTGGAAACTTCCATTCTCATAGTCAATACAGTGATGGCTCTGGATTACCTTCTGGAGATTTTACATTCGCAGACACTTCCAATTGTATGGATTTTCTAGGGATAAGTGATCATAATCATGTTAGTGCTGGAATGTCTTTAAGTAATTGGAATGCTCTAAAAGCGCAAACAGCAACTGCAAGTACTTCAACTTTCTTAGCTATGTATGGAATGGAATGGGGAGTGATTTCGGGCGGAGGTCAAGTAGTAGTTTATGGCGTTGACAATCTTCTAGGTTGGGATGCTGGAAATTATCAAACCTATGTGCCACAATCTGTATATACTGGAAGTACAGGTTTGTTTAGCACCATCAATTCCTTTGGAAATAATGCATTTGCGACATTGGCGCATCCAAACAACGCTGACTATAATGGCATTCAAAGTACGTATGATACTGCTGCTGATACTGCGATTGTTGGTGCAGCTGTAGAAAACGGACCATCTACTTCAACAAATACAAGCTATACCGATCCGCCTGCTGTTATGTCTTATTTAAGTTATTATAGAAATATGTTAGCGCGAGGTTATCATCTAGGACCAACTATCGACCATGACAATCATAATATTACCCACGGTCGTACAGCCACAACTCGAACAGTGGTTATGTCTCCTACATTAACAAAAGCAGATGTTTTAAGTTCGATGCGTTTAATGCGATTTTATGCAAGTCAAGATTGTGCAGCTTATGTGACTTTTAAAATCAATACGGCTCAAATGGGAAGTATCATTACAAAAGCCGGTACACCAACTATTACCGTTACTAGTTCAACATCTAATCCTGTTACCTCTTTAAAAATCTATTCAGGAATACCTGGAAGTGGTACAAACGCTACTATTTTGACAAGCTCAACAACTGGATCTATAACCTACACACATGCTGCATTAACGAATCTTTCTTCTCGTTATTATTATATCGATATTACACAATCGGATGGGAAAAGAATTATTACTGCGCCAATTTGGTACACAAGAAATGATGCAGCTCCAAGACATTCAAACACGGCAATTGCTGAATTTTTTACGATAGCTGAAGCTAAAAAAGTAGTCTTAAAATGGGTAACAACGAATGAGCGTGAAAGTCAAATTTTCACTATTGAAAAATCTATCGATAATGAAAATTTTGTAGCAATGGAAACCCAACTTGGGAAAGGGTTTTCTAAATTCCCTAACACCTATACTACTGTAGATACTTCTTCTCAAAATGAAGGCATCACATATTATCGTTTAAATCAATATAATGTTCTTGGAGAAATAGTGTATTCAGAAACAAAAAAAGTAAGCCGAACTATTGAACCTCAATTTGAAGTTACTGTTTTCCCAAATCCAGTTTCTGACAAAACAACAGTTAGTCTAGACAATACTTTAGGAGAAGAAATTCAAATAGAAATTTATGATTTGACAGGCAAATTGGTGTACCAACAAAAAATGATTTCTGAATTTGGAAACCAAGAAATTAGCCTTCCTTTACAACAATTAAACACAGGAGTTTACTTACTCACCTTGCGTTCAGGGAATCATGTTGTGAATACAAAGATTAGTAAATTATAATATTTAAATAAAAAAAAAAGCTACTTCTTCAAGTAGCTCTTTTATTAAAGAATGGATTTTTTTACCAAAGCACACTCAATTTTTTAGTTGTAAAAAAATTAGCAGGACCATTGGAGCCACCTTGATTATTTCCTGTTTTCAAACGATAATTCGGTTGGTTTCCCCAAGAGGCTGGTACATCTCCAATTTGCATGTCTTCACCAGTATCATTAGAAACAAAAGGAGCAATTCTATTTTGCCAACCTTGAATTCGGAGAATACTTTTAGTGGAATGAAATAAATCATTTGTACTAGAATTCAATTGCGTGATATACCCTTTATATAGTGTTTGGTACTGAGGAATCGCTAAAATTTTTGTAATCAATGGTCTTTGTGTCATATTGCCCCATGTCAACATATTTTGAGTCCCCGAATTCGAAACTATTTGTGAAGTCCCTAAAGTATTGTCGTAATCATAAGGAATAAAATAGGCTTTTCCATTGGGTGAAAAATAAAAATAAAAATTATTTCCATTGGCCCAATAATCATCCCACATTCCAACTACTACATTGACCGCATAAGTTTTTAAAAATAAAGGGATGTCCATTTTTTGTTCTATCCATGTTTGAAATTCGCCACCTGTTTTAGTGTTGAGGTCAGTAATAAATTGAAGTAATTCCGCTTTTGCTGCCGGTAATTCGTTTTTTCGGGTTTTTAAATCATACGCATAGTAAACCGAAAGCGCTGGATTAATATCAACATTTTCAACACCAATACTTTCTGTAGAAACAAAATTGGCATTGTTAGAACCACTCCAACCACCTTTCCACAAAAAACCAGTTCCCGAACCCCAATTGGATTGGTTTTTTCGAATAAAATCTTCATCCATGTTTTCTACCATGGCATACACTCCAAAATAAGCTGGAGTTACATCACCAGCTACTTTTATAGTTACTTTGCAATACGAAGCTCGAGGCGCATTCCAGCAACCAAATCGACGAAATAAATCATAACAATATACTTCGCGAACATAAGCCGCATCATCTTTAAACCACTTTAAATTTAATT
Source organism: Flavobacteriaceae bacterium (assembly GCA_947461795.1). Lineage (GTDB taxonomy): Bacteria > Bacteroidota > Bacteroidia > Flavobacteriales > Flavobacteriaceae > Flavobacterium. Next base: position 12,315 of record CANHMG010000026.1, read on the forward strand.
TATCAAGTCCTTTAAATCGTTGACTGTCTCTGTATTTCGAAAAATCTAAAGCAAAATGACTGTGATGCCAATCGGGATTGTTTGTTGTATGCAGTTCTCCAAAACCACCTTCTGGTCTTCGTCTGCTTGTGTTGCCTTTCAAACGCAATCCAATACTGTCTAAAACAACTGTGTTTCCATTAGTGGAAAAACTAAATTTAGAAACTACTTTTTTATCATTGGCCGGATTAAGATCAAAGTTTTGAAGAATCGCATTCCAATTTGTTAATGAAAACTCCAATGTGATAGATGGAACTTCGTTCAAATTAAATACATCCGATTCGTTTATAGGTAATGAAGGACGATTTGAAACTTCATTTTCTTTAGAGGAATTATCAATTGGACTGCAATTGAAAAGTATCAATAAAGGAAGTAAAACAAAAATTCGTATCATATATTTCATTTGCTCAAAGATAGTTTTTTATTTAAGTTGGAGTTATGGACTAAAGATTAATGATTTATTTAAACTTTATTAATATAGAAATCAACGAATTCAAAATATTTAGTAATAGATTCATATTAAAGTAGTAAACAAAATATTTGCTAAATTTAAAATCCTCAAATTCATATTTCAACATCAATGTTACGTTAATGTTACGAATAATTCATATTTAAAACTTGCATATTAAGAAATTGTTATTATTTTTATTTATTATTTGAAAAAAAATTAAACCAAATGAAATACCCAGCTATTCAAAATTACATCAACGGGAAATTTGTTCCTGTCTCCACCACAAAAACAATGAATGTAATATCTCCTTTAGATGGAAATCTGCTTTCAACCGTGCCAATGTCTTCCGCTAGAGATTTAGATGATGCCGTAAAATCCGCACAAGCCGCTTTTCCATCATGGAGTAAAACCCCTATAAAAGAACGTGTTCAAGTATTTTTCAGATACAAAACACTATTAGAAAAACATCTCAAAGAACTCGCAGAACTTTGCAGTGAAGAAAACGGAAAAACATACGGTGAATCGGTTGCTGAAATTGAAAAATGCATCGAGTTAACCGAGTTCGCCACTTCTCTACCACAATTAATTACAGGAGAGTTGCTCGAAGTAAGCAAAGGCGTTGAATGTCGAACAGAACATGTTCCTCTTGGCGTTGTAGCGTCTATCGTGCCATTCAATTTTCCTTCTATGGTGCCTAATTGGACAATACCCAATGCAATCGCTCTCGGAAATTGTATGATTATCAAACCTTCTGAAAAAGTACCTTTAAGCTGCGGTAGATTAGCCGAATTATTAAAAGAAGCGGGTTTGCCTGATGGCGTTTTGAATGTAGTTCACGGCGATGTCGATATTGTTGAAGCCATCTGCGATCACCCCAATATTGAAGCCGTTTCTTTTGTCGGTTCCACCAAAGTGGCGAAAATTGTCTACCAAAGAGCGACTCATAATTATAAAAGATGTTTGTCTCTAGGCGGTGCCAAAAATCACTTAATGGTCTTGCCAGATGCCATTCCGGAAATGACAGCGCAAAACGTAGCTGCTTCGATGTCAGGCTGTGCTGGTCAACGTTGTATGGCTGCGTCTGCCATGATTGGAGTAGGAAATGTAGATGCGATTGTCGCTAAAATTTGCGATGAAGCCCGTAAAATTATTCCTGGAGTCAATTTGGGTGCGGTCATCAACAAAGAATCACAAGAAAGAATCGAAAGTTATATCACCCAAGCCGAAAAAGACGGTGCCAAAATACTAGTCGACGGTAGAAACACCATAGTCGCTGGAAAAGAAAACGGAACCTATGTCGGACCAACGGTTATCGATTTTGTAACCCCTCAAATGAGTGTGGCTACCGAAGAAATTTTCGGACCCGTAGTGTCAATTATGAGAACCAATACGGTTGATGAAGCATTGGCGATCGAAAATGCCAATCCATACGGAAATGCGGCGAGCGTCTTCACCCAAAACGGTGGTATGGCGCGCTATATTATCGAAAAAGCGAGTGCCGGTATGATTGGTGTAAACGTAGGTGTTCCAGTTCCAAGAGAGCCTTTTAGCTTTGGTGGTTGGAACGACAGTAAGTTTGGAGTAGGCGACATCACTGGAAAAAGCTCGATCGAGTTTTGGACTAAATTGAAGAAAAGCACCATCAAATGGAATGCAGAAGCCGGTGTCAACTGGATGAGCTAAAAAGAAATTATTATAAATTATAAATTTTGAATTTTAAATTGTTTTAGGAGCTAATCCCGCTTTACGTTCCAATCTTTTTTGTTTTTGTCTCCCCGAGCGCAGTCGAGGGGCTTTTTGTAAAACAAAAAAGGATTTTCACTGCAATCGGGGCTAGGACATTCGAATCATTAGAAACACATTCAAAATTTATCATTTAAAATTATCTAACGATCCGTTCGCTAATGCTCGGGTCAAAATAAAAAAATAAAAATGATTACAAAAGAACAAACCTTAACAAAGGAACAAATCATCAGCGACAGCAAAGAATTTAGTTTATTCTCTTGGTCGGCACAAGCAAGTGTTAATCCATTAGCCATTGAAAGAGCTGAGGGAGTTTATTTATACGATTACGATGGCAACAGAATTATCGATTTTTCTTCGGGATTAATGTCCGTAAATATTGGTCACGGAGACCAACGTGTTACGGATGCCGTGGTAGATCAAATGCAAAAAGTAAGTTTTGTAACACCAACGTGCACCACAGAAATTAGAGCCAAATTAGCTAGAAAATTGGCTGAAATTTGTCCAGGGGATCTAAACAAAGCGTTTTTCACCTTATGCGGAACGTCCTCTGTAGACAATGCCATAAAACTCGCTAGATTGTATACCGGTAGGCATAAAATAATCGGAAGATATCGTGCCTTTCACGGTGGTTCTATTGGCGGAATGTCCGTTGGTGGCGACCCTAGAAAACTCGCTAACGATTCACAACAAATGACCAATGCGGTACTTTTAGATGATCCGTATTATTTCTTTGGAATGAAAGATCTAGACGATGCAACAAAGTTGAGTTTGAGTTTAGAATACGTAGAAAGAGTCATTCATTTTGAAGGGAAAACCAATATAGCGGCTTTCATTTTTGAAGGAGAAAGTGGTTCTTCAGGTTGTCTACAGTATCCAAAAGGTTATTTGAAAGGAATAAAAGCACTTTGCGAAAAGTATGATATTCTATTTATTGCAGATGAAGTGATGAGCGGATTTGGTAGAACTGGTAAATGGTTTGGCTTTGAAAATCACGATATCGTTCCCGATATGGTCTGCATGGCAAAAGGTTTGACCTCTTCATATTTGCCATTGGGTTGTTTGATGGTTACGGATAAAATCGCCGCTAAATTTGACGCTACACCGATGATGATTGGTTTGACGTATAATGCGCATCCTGTTGCTATGGCTGCGGCTTTGGCTGTAATTAGTATTTATGAAAGCGACAATTTGATCGAAAACACTAGAGAAATGAGCTCCTATCTAGAGTCAAGGATAGAAGCCATGAGAAGTTCACATCCAAGTATGGGAGCTTTTCGAAACACAGGGCTTTTAGGCTGTTTGGATATTCTAAAAAATAAAAAAACAGGGGAACTAATTGCTCCATATAACGCTGCAGGCGACGACCTAAAAGTGACCAACCAAATTGCGGCTAAAGTTCGCGAACTCGGATTATACACTTTCGTCCGTTGGGGATATATTTTCATAGCGCCACCATTATGCATTACCAAAGATCAAATCGATGAAGGTCTGGCAATCATCGGCGAAGCTTTAAAAATTTCTGATGCAGCGATGGTTTAAAAACAATTCATTAGGCTTAAACCCAAAATGACCACAGATTAAATGGATTAAAAAGATTACGAAACAGATCTGTGAAAATCTGTGTAATCTGTGGCGAAAAAAAACTTAAATGTCCGAAAACCTAAATCATACAAACACGTCGTTGTATAGCGAAGACTTGGCTCCAATAGCAGCCAATCAACGCACCTGGACCACCTGGAACTATGCGGCCTTGTGGATCAGCATGAGTCTTTGCATTCCAACCTATATGCTTTCGAGTTCATTGATTGAAGGCGGAATGAATTGGTGGCAAGCCATTCTAACGATTTTCTTAGGCAATACGATTGTACTGATTCCAATGATTTTAAACGGGCATGCTGGCGCAAAATACGGCATTCCGTTTCCTGTTTTTGCACGTGCCAGTTTCGGAACGATGGGCGCCAATATTCCAGCAATGCTGCGCGCTATTGTGGCTTGCGGTTGGTTCGGAATTCAAACCTGGATTGGTGGTTTTGCCATCTACCAAATGATGCATTTGTGGATTCCAAGCATCGAAACCTTGCCACAAATATTTCCTGAATCTTTTGGTTTACAAACCGGCCCAGCTATTTGTTTTCTGGCGTTTTGGTTGTTGAATATGTACGTCGTTTATTTAGGTGTAGAAAGCATCCGAAAGTTATTGGTATTTAAAGCGATTTTTCTTCCCTTAGCAGCATTGGCATTGCTGGCTTGGGCTTTGGTTGCCGCACATGGCTTGGGACCAATTTTAGCAACACCATCAAAATTTACGAATACCACAGATTTCTTTCATTTCTTTTTCCCTGCATTAACGGGAATGGTTGGTTTTTGGGCAACGTTGTCTTTAAACATTCCAGATTTTACACGGTATGCCACTTCCCAAAAAGCACAAATTAATGGTCAAATGTATGGTTTGCCAACCTCTATGACGATGTTTGCTTTTGTAGGCGTCGTGGTAACTTCTGCAACAGCCATTGTGTTCGGAACAACTATTTGGGATCCCGTAGTTTTGGCTGGAAAATTCGATAGTAAACTATTGGTAAGTGTCGCGATGATTGCCGTGGCCATTTCAACTTTAGCGACGAATATTGCAGCAAATATTGTTAGTCCAGCAAATGATTTCGCGAATTTATCACCCTCAAAAATCGACTTCAGGAAAGGCGGTTACATTACTGGAATTATAGGAATTCTTATTTTCCCTTGGAAGTTAATAGCTGATCCAACTGGTTATATTTTTACTTGGCTAGTGGGTTATTCTAGTTTGTTGGGACCAGTAGGCGGCATCATGATTGTCGATTATTATTTCATCAGAAGACAAACGTTGATAGTTGATGATTTATACGATACAAAAGGAATTTACAGCTTTTCTAACGGATTCAACACCAAAGCAATATGGGCATTGCTCCTCGGAATTGTGCCGAATGTTCCCGGATTCTTACTTACCATAAAATTAGTAGACAACACCGTTTTTCCAGAATGGATTTCCAGTTTGTACAGTTATGCGTGGTTTGTTGGTTTCGGCATTAGTGGATTTATTTATTGGCTTTTGATGAAGAAAAAATAAAGAGGAATTACAATCACACAAAATTTATAATTCAAAATATAAAATATCGAAAATGAGTATTTTAATTAAAAACGGAAGAATCATAACAGCCACAGACGATTATATGGCTGATATTTTTATAGAAGGAGAAACCATTTCACAAATTGGCAAAAACCTAAAAGTCAATGCCGATCAAGAAATTGATGCGGCAGGAAAGTTGGTTATGCCCGGCGGAATCGATCCACACGTGCATCTCGATATGCCTTTCATGGGAACGTATAGCAGCGACAATTACGAAACCGGAACGCGTGCTGCACTTTATGGCGGAACAACAACCGTCATCGATTTCATCTTGCAAACGCAAGGCAAAAGTCTGCAGTCTGCTTTACAAGAATGGAAAGGCAGAAGCGACAACAATGCCGTTGGAGATTATAGTTTCCACATGGCAGTCACCGATTTTAATGAAGACACCAAGAAGGAAATTCAACATTTTATAGAAGTTGAAGGCATCACGTCTTTCAAAACTTTCATGGCGTATAAAGGCGCGTTGATGATAGACGACAGACAGATGGTGGGTTTGATGCAAGAAGTGAAAAAGCATGGCGGACTAATAAACGTGCATGCAACCAACGGCGACATGATTGATTTCTTAATCGCTAAACATAAATCAGAAGGAAAACTGTCGCCATTATATCATTATTTATCGCAACCAGAAGTAACCGAGGCGGAAGCGAGCAGTCGTTTTGCTGACTTGGCAGATTACACGGGATGTCCAGGCTATATTGTTCATTTAACTTGTGAAGGCGCTTTGAATGCCGTTCGATTCGCCACAAGAAGAAACCAACATGTTTTTGTAGAGACTTGCATTCAGTATTTAATTCTCGATGCCAGTTTATACGAACAAAATTTTGAAGGAGCCAAATGGGTAATGTCGCCGCCACTGCGGGAAAAGAAAGATCAAGAAACGCTCTGGGCTGGACTCAATCAAGGGTTGGTGAATGTAGTGGCAACAGACCATTGTCCATTTATGTGGGAACAAAAACTCATGGGTAAGGACGACTTTTCAAAAATTCCAAATGGGCATCCAGCGATAGAAAACAGAATGGAATTGCTTTTTAGCGAAGGGGTGAATAAAGGTCGAATTACTTTAAACAAATATGTTGAAGTAGCGAGTACAAACGCCGCTAAAATCTTCGGGATGTTCCCCAAAAAAGGAACAATTGCTATCGGAAGTGATGCTGACATTGTACTTTTTGACCCGAATGAAAAACACACGCTTTCCGCCAAAACCCATCACATGAATGTCGATTACAGCGGTTATGAAGGTTGGGAAGTTACTGGAAAAGTGAAAACCGTTTTGCTTCGAGGACAAGTGGTCATTGATAATAATGAATGCAAAGTCTCGAAAGGTTACGGACAGTTTGTGAAACGAAATAAAGTAGACGGAAAAATATAATACAATGGCAAGAATAGTAAAATCAGGGCTGATTCAATTGAGTTTAGCCAAAACAGAAGGCGAAGGCACCATTGCAGAAATCATGCAAGCCATGGAGGACAAGCACATTCCATATATTGAAGAAGCCGGAAAGCAAGGCGTTCAAATTCTCTGCTTTCAAGAAATTTTCAACACGCCGTATTTCTGTCCAGGTCAAGATAGTGCTTGGTATGCCTCTGCTGAAAGCGTTCCGGGTCCAACGACTGAAAGAATGCAAGTCTATGCCAAAAAATATGACATGGTCATTATTGTTCCAGTTTACGAAAGAGATCAAGCGGGCGTTTTATACAATACCGCTGCGGTCATCGATGCGGATGGAACTTATTTAGGCAAATACCGCAAAAATCACATTCCACAAACTGGTGGATTTTGGGAGAAGTTTTTCTTCAAACCTGGGAATTTAGGCTATCCCGTTTTTCAAACCAAATATGCTAAAGTCGGCGTTTACATTTGTTATGATCGACATTTTCCGGATGGCGCACGATGTCTCGGATTGAACGGAGCTGAAATTGTCTACAATCCTTCAGCAACTACTGTTGGACAATCGCAAAATCTTTGGAAACTAGAACAGCCTGCACACGCCGTTGCCAATGGTTATTTTATGGGCTGCATCAACCGTGTTGGCATCGAAAAACCATGGAATCTCGGACGTTTTTATGGGACATCTTATTTCGTAAATCCATTGGGTGAAATCTTTGCCTGCGCTTCGGAAGACAAAGATGAATTGCTCGTTGCAGAATTCGACCTAGATTTAATTGAACAAATTAGAAGCAAATGGCAATTTTATCGCGACCGAAGACCAGAGACGTATGGTGAAATTGTGGCGCCATAAGCCACATTATTCATTTGAATAGCTTTCATAAAAATACACGCCAAATTATATTTTATAAACCACATAGAAACATAGATTAATTTATGATGCTTACGCAAAAATATTTAGATGAAGTTACCTACGAAATTCTGGGAGCTTCCATTGAAGTTCATAAGATTATGGGAAGAGGATTGCTAGAAAGTGTTTATCATCAATGCTTGAAAGAAGAATTAACACATAGAAAAATAAATTTTTTATCAGAGATGCGAATACCCGTAATATATAAAAATAGGGAATTAGAGACAGATTTTAGATGCGATATTTTTGTCGAAAATTGCATCGTTGTGGAATTGAAAGCCGTTTTTGAAATACACCCTATGTTCGAAGCAAAGCTTCTAAATTATATGAAACTATTAAAATCTCCAAAAGGAATATTGATCAATTTTAATTGTTTTAATATTTTTAATGAAGGTCAAAAAACCTTCGTAAATGAATACTATAGGAAACTACCAAAAGAGTAAATCTATGTTTCTATGTGGTAAAAATTGAATCTAGTACATACTAAAAAGTTAAAAATATGAGTATAAAAAACAACCGTTTAACCCAAGTTGAATACCAAGAAAATTTCACGGATATTCACCCTCCATTTGAAACACCAGACGCCGCTTTGGTAGAAGCCAATCGCTGTTTGTTTTGCTACGATCCGCCTTGTATGAAGTCGTGTCCAACATCGATCAATGTTCCAAAATTTATCAAGCAAATTGCAACGGAAAACTTGAAAGGTTCGGCGCATACGATTTTTTCTTCCAATATAATGGGCGCCGGATGTAGCAAAGTTTGTCCGGTGGAAAAATTATGTGAAGGAGCTTGTGTGTATAATTTAATGCATGAAACACCGATTCATATCGCCAAACTCCAACGCTATTCTACCGAAAAAGCAATGGCAAACAAATGGCAACTTTTCGAAAGAAAACCGTCCACAGGAAAACGCGTTGCCATCATTGGAGCTGGTCCAGCTGGACTAAGCTGCGCACATACCTTAACCCGCGAAGGAATTGACGTTACGATTTATGAGAAAGAGAGCAAAGGCGGTGGACTAATGACTTACGGAATTGCAGCCTATAAAGTCACCCCAGAGTTTTGCGAAGATGAGGTCAATTATATTACATCAATCGGTGGGATTAATATCAAATACAATCAAGAATTAGGAAAAAATATTACTGTAGAAGAATTGCAACGCAACTATGACGCGGTTTATCTCGCATTTGGTGTTGGATTAGCACGCCAGTTAGACATTCCAGGTGAACATCTTGAAGGTGTAGAAGATGCTATCAAATTTATTTACGAATTGCGAAATAATGATTTTTCTAAAATCGCAGTAGGTGATAAAGTAGCGGTAATCGGAATGGGTATGACCGCTATCGATGCCGCAACACAAGCCAAAAGATTGGGCGCTTCGGATGTAACGTTGGTTTACAGAAGAACACAGGACGAAATGCCTTGTACAGAACATGAACTCAACATCGCCAAATTAGACGGATGTAAAGTCATTTGGTTGGCCGCTCCGAAAGAAGTTAAAGGCGACAATGGAAAAGCCACACATTTAATTTGCGATGTCATGAAGTTGGGAGCGCCCGACGCTAGTGGAAGAAGAAGCCCGATAGTTTCTGGAGAAACATTCACCTTAGAAGTAGACATGGTCATCAAAGCGGCAGGTCAGATGCCTTTCCAGACTTTAGTCAACGAAAATAATATCGAAAACAATAATGGTAAAATTTCCGTGAGTGGAAAATCAACCACAAAGATGGCTGGCGTTTTTGCCGGAGGTGATTGTGTAAACGGAGGAAGAGAAGTCGTAGATGCAGTACAAGCCGGAAAAGACGGAGCCGCCGCCATTGTAAAACACCTTTTTGGAGCTGAATATATTTTGGAATCCGAATTGAAACCATCATTTAACAACTAATTTTAAGAATCATGGCAGATATATCAACCGATTTTTTAGGCATAAAATCACCGAACCCATTTTGGCTAGCCAGTGCGCCACCAACCGATAAATTCATTAACGTCGTCCGCGCTTTTGAAGCTGGCTGGGGCGGTGTCGTATGGAAAACTTTAGGGTCGCAAGTCAAAAATGTTTCTTCTCGTTACTCTTCAGTAAATTACGGAGGAAAGCGAATGATGGGTTTCAATAACATCGAATTAATCAGCGACCGACCATTAGACATTAATTTAAAAGAAATTTTAGAAGTTGTAAAAATGTTTCCCGACCGCGCAATGATTGTTTCCTTAATGGCAGACAACGACCGTAAATCTTGGCACGAACTCATTATGAAATGCGAAGACGCAGGCGCGATGGGATTTGAACTCAATTTCGGTTGCCCACACGGAATGACCGAAAGGGGCATGGGAGCAGCAGTAGGTCAAGATCCTGAAATTGCCAAAATGGTAGTCGAATGGGTAATGGAAAAATCCAATATTCCCGTCATTACAAAACTAACTCCAAACGTTCATTCTGTAGTTCCAACGGCGCGCGCTGCTGTAGAAGGAGGAACCAATGCGTTGAGTTTAATCAATACCATTCAAAGTGTTACAGGCGTCGATTTAGACACATTAGTTCCCAATCCATATGTGGCTGGGAAAAGTGTATTCGGCGGTTATTGCGGTCCAGCAGTAAAACCCATCGCTTTAAAAATGTTGACGACTGTAGCACAAGATCCAATCGCTTCAAGAGTTCCTGTTTCTGGAATTGGCGGCGTAAGTACATGGAAAGACGCTGTCGAGTTTATGCTTCTCGGTGCCACATCTGTTCAAGTTTGTACTGCCGCAATGACCCACGGTTTCCGAATTGTAGAAGACATGTGCGAAGGACTCAACAATTGGATGGACGAAAAAGGCTATCAAAAAACCACCGACTTCATCGGGAAATCCGTTGAGAAAATCACGCATTGGGAAGATCTCGATATCAATTACCATCATATTGCGAATATCGATCAAGATAAATGCATCCACTGTGGTTTGTGCTATATCGCTTGTGAAGACACTTCGCACCAATCCATCAACGTCGAAAGAGGAGATCCATATAACAATTACACCATCAAAGAAGAAGAATGCGTGGGTTGTAATTTGTGCAAATTGGTTTGCCCAGTCGACAATTGCATCACTATGGAAGTTCATCGTGTCGCCCCAGAATACGTCAATTGGAAAGATTGGCAAGCGAAAGGAATGCCTTTAAACGATCATTAAATAGAATAAAGAAGCAAGAGTCAAGAGCCAAGAAGAAAGTTATTTCTAGTCTTGGTTCTTGGCTCTTGATTCTTCTCTCTTTACACGAATAACATGAAGATAAATTCTCAAAGATTACAACAACACTTCGAAGCCATGAGCCTCATTGGTAAAATTGGCGAAACCGGAACCTGCCGACCAGCGCATACCGAATTAGAAAAACAAGGATTCGAAATCGCTGCTTCATGGATGCAAGAAGCCGGAATGACAACACGAATCGACAACTTCGGAAATCTTATCGGACGACTCGAAGGTAAAAACCCAACGCTTCCGGTGCTCATGATGGGCTCGCACCTCGATTCGCAACCATACGGCGGAAGATTTGATGGTGTCGCAGGTGTACTTTGTGCCATTGAAGTGGTCAAAACTTTACACGATAACGGTATTGTTCCAGAACGTCCAATCGAAGTCATTTCCTTTGCGGACGAAGAAGGCTGGCGATTCAACAAAGGACTTTTCGGCTCTCGAGGCATTCTAGGAAAACTCGAAGAAGGCGAATTGCAACGGGCAGATAAAGACGGCATCACACGGGAACAAGCACTCATTGATTTTGGTTGTGACATTTCCAAATTCAAGGAATCAGAGTATCAACAAGGCAGCATTTTTTGCTTTCTAGAATTACACATAGAACAAGGTCCAGTGCTCGATATCGCCAACAAACCCATTGGCGTTGTATCTGGAATTTCAGGCCCGCTGTGGTGGACGGTCAAACTCAAAGGAATGGCAGGACACACCGGTTCTGTTCCGATGCCAATCAGAAAGGATGCGCTAATGGGCGCTGCAGAAATTATCGTGGCAGTCAACGAAATTGCGACACAGATTCCAGGTGCCCCAACGGTCGGAACAGTCGGAACCATTCAGGTTTTTCCAGCCTCAAGAAATATCATTCCAGAAGAAGTAATATTCACTGTCGATTTGCGTGACATCGATCTCGAAAGAAGAAACCGATACGAGAAACAACTTCGCGATCGGATCGAAACGATTACTCAAAAAAACCAACTAACGTATTCTATTTCAGAAGACACCAAAAGCGATCCACGCTATTGTGCCGATTGGATCAAAGAAATCATTCATCAAGAATGTGAAACCTTACAATTGGATGCGCCTGAACTCATGAGCGGTCCATTTCACGATGCTTTAGCCTTGTCATACGCTTGCGATTACGGGATGATTTTCGTGCGTTGCAAAGACGGTATCAGCCACAATCCACTTGAGTTTTCTTCCTATGAAGATTTGGCGCTGGGTGCTAATGTCATGTTAGGAACCGTTGTGGGCATGCTGAAGAAATAAAAGTCATGCAGTTTTTGGGCGTGCCACCACTTCCGCGCGCTCCAGCGCTGTCGGGCTATGCGTTGCAAGTCCTCGTTGCGCAAGATTTACTGTGGGCTTTTCACTTCTATCCCTCACGCAGTATCGATTGAGATTGAACTTATTTTTGTGTTAAGGGCAATTAGATTGAAAATACCTGACAGCCACTGGCTGTCCTCCTTTTAATTTCACCCGAGGCACAGCCGAATTGAGCAAAGCTAAATCTCACGCAGACTTTCAATCAAGACTACCTTTTCAAAGAAAAATGCGATTTAAAAACACGAGACGTGTTCGTATTTGGATCGACATAATCCACAGTAAACCAATAATCCGTTGCGGGCAATTCATAACCATTCATTGTTCCATCCCAACCAGTACCTATTGGACTTATTTGCTTGATAAATTTCCCATAGCGATCAAAAATAGAAATACCATCGAAAGGTTGATCTTTCAATTCCCAAATATTCCAAGTGTCATTATAAGTATCTCCATTTGGTGTAAAGAAATGAGGATAATTGAGTATAAAAACTTCTCCATTAAGATCAGTACAACCAAAAGCATCTTTTACTTTTATAGTATGCAAACCACTTGGTAAATTATAGAAAATGTTTGAACTTTGAAATGGACCAGAATCTAATTGATATAGGAATGGTCCCGTTCCAGGTGGTGTATTCACAATGATATAAGGATTATCTGTAAAAGCATCTGGAATACTGGTCGTAAAAGCGTTGGCAATAATTGAAGAAGTTACCGTCGCAGATACTTCATTCGAAATACAACCAGTGATACTATTGGTGGCAATAACTGAATATTCTCCAGCTTCTGAAGCAGCAAGGTTTGCGCTGGTTTCATTTAGAATCGTAGTTCCATTGAAAAACCATTGAAAATCATGGGAAGAATCACTTAGTCCGGCGTTAAAAACATAAGGTTGCGAAGCATAACCAGTAGCTAGTTCAATGCAAATTGAACCTTCGCTCAATGTAGGTCTAGGCAGAGGTTTTACATTAATCACAACATAAGCCGCATTTCCAATACAACCATTTAAAGTTGGGGTAACCGTATAAATGGCATTACCTCCATTATTAGAACTTAGCGTTTGATTAATAGTGTTACCCGATCCACTCGTAGCTCCTGTAACACCACTCTGACTTACGGTCCATATGAAAGACGAACCTATGGCGGAGGCAGTTAATAGTACATTCGAAGTGTCATTACTACAAATTAGATTAATACCAGAGTTTGTTAATTGTGGTGTTGGTGTAACTGTGATTTGTCGATCGACCGTCGCATTTGGGCAACCGCCAGTTGCAAAAACCGTATAAGTTATGGTTGCAGTTCCTGGAGAAACGCCAGTAATAATTCCTGCTATTGGAGTAACTGTCGCCACCGATGGATTGGAGGAGGTCCAGATGCCACCGGAAACAGTTGGCGAAAAATTTCTGGTATTGCCTTGACAAACGGATTGTATCCCACTAAGCGTTCCTGCAACAGGCGGCGCTGTTACGGTAACAATTCGCGTATCAGAAACATTAGCACATCCTCCAGTTCCTAAAACGGTATAGGTCATGGTTGCGTTTCCAGTGCTTATTCCATTGATAAAACCAGTAGCGCTGTTGATAGTAGCTACAGCAATATTAGAAGAAGTCCAAGTTCCGCCCAAAACAGTCGATGAGAAAGTTGTGGTGAGTCCAACACAAATATTTTGATTACCGCTGAGTACACCAGGAACAGCCGGCGCTGTTACGGTAACAACTCGCGTATCAGAAACATTAGCACATCCTCCAGTTCCTAAAACGGTATATGTCATGGTTGCGTTTCCAGCGCTTATTCCAGTGATAAAACCAGTAGCGCTGTTGATAGTAGCTACAGCAATATTAGAAGAAGCCCAAGTTCCGCCCAAAACAGTCGAAGAGAAAGTTGTGGTGAGTCCAACGCAAATATTTTGATTACCGCTGAGTACACCAGTAACAGGCGGCGCTGTTACGGTAACAACTCGCGTATCAGAAACATTAGCACATCCTCCAGTTCCTAAAACGGTATATGTCATGGTTGCGTTTCCAGTGCTTATTCCATTGATAAAACCAGTAGCGCTGTTGATAGTAGCTACAGCAATATTAGAAGAAGTCCAAGTTCCGCCCAAAACAGTCGAAGAGAAAGTTGTGGTGAGTCCAACACAAATATTTTGATTACCGCTGAGTACACCAGGAACAGGCGGCGCATTAATTACAATAGGAGTTGTAGCGACAACTGGACTACACCCAGCTGTTGCAGCAATAGTATAGGTAATTGTATATGCACCAGGAGTGCTAGTAGAAGGAGAAATATCCCCAGTAACGGTATTCAAGGATACACCAGCTGTGGAAGAATATACACCGCCATTAAAAGCACCAGTTCCAACTAAAGAGACACTTTGTGCAAGAGCATTAGAAGAGCAAAAAGGGCTACCGGCATAAGAAATAGAAGCCGTTGGGGGACTACAATTATTGGCTGTACATAAAGCGGCAGCACTAGCGAAACAAGTTCCAGCGCCACCAGTTGGAGTAACAGTAATGGTTACGTTATCCCCTGGAGTTAAACCAGAGACGGAGTAAGTAAGAAGATTTCCAATCGGACCTACCACGACAATTGGGTTGGCATTGATTTGATAGGATACATTATATCCAGTAGCTCCAGTTACACTAGCCCAGTTAAAGATAACCGAAGTAGTTGTAGAAGCGCCACAGTTAATCGTAGGTGTGAGCACTGGATTTATGGTAATGGTTGCTAAAGAACTATCAGAAACACACGGCGCCACACCAGTAAGCGTATAGGTAAATGTTGATGAAGAAGCACCAACAGCTGGTACAAAAGTACCTGCTCCAGCATTAAAAGTTCCACCTGCACCGGAAGATCTAGTCCACACTCCGCCGGCTTGTTCACCCGTTATTAAAGAGAATAAATCAATAGAAGCTACAGAAGAATCACATACAATCACACTTCCATCAGCACCGGCATTAGGTTGAGCATTAATAGAAATTGTGGCAAGTGAAGTATCATTCACACACGGCCCCACACCAGTAAGCGTATAGGTAAAGGTAGAAGACGAAGCACCAACAGCCGGTACAAAAGTACCTGCTCCAGCATTAAATGTTCCACCCGCACCGGAGGATCTAGTCCAAACTCCACCGGCTTGTTCACCCGTTATTAAAGAGAATAAATCAATAGAA
>CANHMG010000027.1 GCA_947461795.1 Flavobacteriaceae bacterium
ATGATTCCTCCAAGAGCTAACCATGCATTTCTTCCCGTTAGAATTTTAGCTAAAAAAGCTTTGTATTTGTTTTCCATTCGAGGGAAAAAACCATGTTGAAAATCTTGTGTCCATTGGTACAATTTGATTTTATACAACCACATTAACACTAATGAAATAATAGACAAATGCCCAACAGCTCTCAAACCTTTGCTGTCATATACGTTTCCAACAATCACAAAAATAAGGGCGATAATTGCAAAAATAATCGAGTATTTCTTAGCAGATTTTGAAGAGACATTTTTGTCTTCAATATCCATAGAACCACCTGTCATTGCAGCATTTACAATCATTGCCACAAACAAAGAAGAGCTAAGTGTTATGGTTAATGTAATCGGGAAATACTTCATGAATTTCCCCATCGTTCCTGGCCAAAGCGCAAAAGGTAAAAACGCCATCAATGTAGTTGCTGTTGAAGAGATAACAGGCCATGCAATTTCACCAATACCAATTTTAGAGGCTTGAACACGTGGCATTCCTTTTTTCATATTAGCAAATACGTTATCGACGACGACAATTCCGTCATCGACAAGCATTCCTAATCCCATTACCAATCCGAAAAGAACCATCGTATTTAAGGTTAATCCAAAGGCTGAAAGAATTGTAAAAGCCATCAACATTGAAAGTGGAATTGCGGCTCCAACAAACAATGAATTACGCAATCCCATGGTAAACATCAAGACGATCATCACCAGTACAATTCCAAAAATGATGTGATTTGAAAGTTCATTTACTTGGTGCTCCACACGAGAAGATTGATCGTTGGAAAGTTCTAATTTTAAATCTTTTGGCAAGTAATTTTCTTTCGCCAATTCGATTTTTTCTTTCACTTGCTCAATGGCAGAAATCATATTTTGACTTGAACGTTTCTTAACATTGAGCATTACCACTTCGATTCCTTTTTCACGAGCATAAGTGGTTTTTTCTTTTTCTTTAAAAGAAACGGTAGCAATATCTTTTAAGTAAACAGTTCCATTATGATGTTTTACAACGACATTTTCTAATTCTTTTGGATCTTTAATTTCACCTACAATACGAATATTATTTCTAGAACCTTGTGAAATTAAATTTCCGCCAGAAAGTGTCATGTTTTCATATTTAACAGCATTCTGAATGTCGTCAAATGAAACTTGAGCAGCAGACATTTTAAAAATATCAACGGCTATTTCAACTTCTTTGTCATCAACACCTAGAATATCAACTTTTTTAACTTCAGAAATTTCTTCGATGTCGTCTTGCAATCGTTCCCCATATTTTTTAAGTTGTTGCGTGGTGTAATTCCCTTTCAAATTGATATTCAAAATAGGCACTTCCTCCGAAATATTCAATTCAAAAACACTTGGTTCTACTTTACTACCGTTGTCAAGATTAGGCCAATCGGTATCTGCTTTTACGATGTCAACTTTATCTTTAATTTTTATTTTGGCTTCCTCGATGGATACTTTGTCACCAAATTCTACCACGATCATTCCGTAATCTTGAAACGAACTTGCAGAAACTTTTTCAACACCGCTGATGTTCTTGATTTCTTTCTCAAGCGGTTTTACAATTAATTTTTCAACATCTTCTGCAGAATTCCCAGGGAATATGGAAGAGATATATACTTTGTTTTCGATGATTTCCGGAAAATCTTCCCGTGGCATCGAAGTATAAGCAATTAAACCAGTTATTACAATGAGAAGTGTGAAGATGTAAACTGTAACTCGATTGTCTACAGCCCAACTTGATATGCCGAATTCTTTGTTTTTATGACTCATTTATTTATATTATGAGTTGTGAATTATGAGTTGATAGATGTGATTTTTTGAAATCAATAACAGTCAACCGACAACCGACAACGTATTAGAAATTAAGTTTCATTCCATCCGAAATAGCATTCACACCTTCAGAAACGATAACATCTTCTTCCGATAAACCTGTAATGATTTCTGTTACATTATCAGAAGATTTACCAACAGTTACTATCGTTTTCTTAGCAACTCCAGTTTTACCATTACTTCCTTCTACAACATATAAGTATTGATTTCCTTTTCCATCTTCTTGAATAACATTGGTCGGAACAACAGTAGCGTCTTTATTTGCATAATCAATAATTTTAAGCTTCGCCACCTGATTGGGGCGCAATAAGTTTTCTGGATTTGGAATACTCACTTCTATCCCAAAACTTCTGTTGTTTGGATTGATAAAATTACCAATTTGACGAACTTTTCCTTTGTAGGTTTTCCCTAATGAAGTTAAATAAACATCTACTTCAGTTCCTATTTTCAATTTCCCAATATAGGTTTCAGGAACAGAGGTGGAAACAAACATATTTCCAAGATTTACAATTCGCATCAAACCTTGTGGCCCGGGAGCTACTACTTGTCCTTTCTCAACAAATAATTCATCGATAGTTCCTGAAAAAGGTGCACGAATAATCGTTTTAGACAATTGCGCTTTCATCTGACCAATCGATTTTTGTAAACTTGTCATTTGAGTTTGCGCTTGTAAATATTGAATTTCAGAACCAATTTTCTGATCCCACAGATTTTTTTGTCTTTCAAAAGTGGTTTTCGCTAATTCGTATTGTGTTTGTATTTGCGCCAATTGTTGACTCATTCCAGCATCATCAATTCTTCCGAGAATTTGTCCTTTGGCAACTTTTTGTCCAGATTTTACGGTTAATGAAGTTAATGTCCCGCTAAATTCAGGTTGAATTATGATATTTTCTTTGGTGTCAACACTACCTTGAATATCTAAATAATGATTGAAAAGAGTGTCTTTTACGGTGATTACAGAAACTAAAGCTTCTTCTTTTTTTGTGTCTAATTTTGCTAAAGCCTCTTCAATTTTAGCTATTTCTAATTGCAATGCAGCTTTCTTTTCAACCAATGCTTTGGTATTTTTGGATTCGATTAAAGAATCGATAGTTTGGCTTTTTTCTTTATTCCCACACGAATAAAGCGCAAGGGTTAAAACGGATAGTATAAAAATTTTTCTCATCGGTTGTATTAGTTTTTGTTTATTATTTTTTCTAGAGCGGCTTTTTTGTTAATGATATTTACCATCGATTGTAAATAATTTTGTTGCGCCGTATACAATTGTCGTTGGGCTTCGCTAAAATCAAAACTCGAAGACAAGCCTTCTTTAAATTTGATTTGTTGTTTTTTCTCGATACGTTCCGCCAGATTCAAATTCGATTTGGAAGTCGTGTATTCTTCAATACTAAATTCGTAATCGCTTTTGGTGCTTTCGTATTGTAATTTTAATTTTTGTTCGGTTTCTATTAGCTGAGTTTTGGCTTGTTCAAAAGCAATTTTAGCTTGTTGAGTTTTGGCACTTCTACCTAAGCTACTAAAAATAGGTACGTTTAAACCAACTCCTAAATTGGAGAATTTATTCCATTTTTGGTCTGCTGTAAAAAAAGCAAAGTTGTTTGCAAAGGCGTTGTAACCAAAGTTAACATTGGCAGCAAGTGAAGGCAACGCTTTACTTTTTTGTAATTTATATTCTAAACGACGTTGCTCATTGAAGTTCAACATCATTTGATAATTGATGTTATTGTCAAGTGTAAAAGTGGCTTTTGTCATTGCTAAATCTAAATTAGATGTTGTCAAAACGTCTAATTTGTCTGTAAGTTTTAAATCAGCATTAAGGTCTATTCCTAAAGCAATTTTCAACATTTTTAAAGCGACATCATTCAATCGAGTGATATTATTCAAATTGCTATTGATAGAAGCTAATGTAATTTGAAGTTGCTCCACATTTTCCTCTTCAATCAATCCGTTTTTATAAATCTGTTCGGTATCGAATAAGGTTTTAGATAAAGTGGTTTTGTTTTTTTCTAAAATGGCTTTGCTTTCTTCAGTTAATAAAACGTTAGCGTAGGCATTCACTAACATTTCTTTGATTTCAATATCGGTTTTTTGTTTGGCATTTTGATAATATTGCAAATAAGTTTTAGAAGCTTGTAAAGCGACAATATAGGAACCGTCGAAAATTAATTGACTCAAAGTTGCTCTTCCATTCATACTATGTTTGGTTCCGAAGGCAAAAGTCGATATGGCATCCGGATCGCCGCCAGGAACAAATAAATTTCCCGTAACACCTTGAAGTGTAAAATCGAAATTATTTAAGTAGTCAAGCCCCGCATTAATTTGTGGCAAACCTGAAGCGGTTGTTTCCCATTTTTTTTGTTTGGCAGAGGCGATGTCTCGATTGGCGTTGATGGCTTGATAATTATTGGTCAAAGCATGACTTATGGCTTGTTGCAAGGAAAACGAATAACTCTGTTGGTTGGTTTGTGAATTTGCACCGAATGCAAAAATCAACAATAAGATACTAAGGATTTTTTTCATAGAGTATGGATTATAGGATTGGATTGTGGAGATGTTTTTCAAGTTCAAGGATGCCTTTTTGTGTAGCCAATGCGCGTGTATGATATTCAAGAGCATCATATTCTAAAGCAAAAACATCTTTTTCTGATTTGGTGTTTTCATTGATGCTGAAAATTAAAGTGTAATAAAATTTCACAAAAGAATCAACATTGATGTTTTCGCGATACAAACCTTGTTCGATTCCTTTCAAAATATTTTGTCTAAAAACCATGTTGCAATCTTCTATTTCACGACACATAAACTGATCATGAATTTCCGGATAATGTTTTTTTAGTTGATAGACGGGAGAATTGTCAAAAGCATTAAACATTTCTTTGAACATTTTTCGAATCTCGAAATTTTCTTCAATGGCATTAAAATTTTGTGCTACAATCGCTTCGATGGTTTCATGAATTTTTTCATGCACCATCATCGTTCCTTCGGCTATGAGAAGTTCTTTGTTTTCAAAATATTTATAAATGGTTTTTTTTGAAATACTCATTTCGCCAGCAATATCATCCATAGTGACGCTTTTGAAACCTAATTTCAAAAACATATCGGTTGCTTTAGCTACTATTTTACATTTCATAGATTTCTTATTTCTTTTAGAATTTCAAGAGGAATGATTTCTGAAATTCTGGGCAAATGTATACGGGAAACTTTTAACACCAAAATAGTTTCCAAAGTATTTACAATTATTTAACATTCGAAATTTTAGTGGAGTTTGTATTCCGATGTGAATACTGTAAATTAGCCAAAAATTACAATATGCATTCAACGCAACAGTATCAAGAGTTTATTTTGGAGTATTTGAAATCACAACTTCAAGTAAAAGAACCTCTAAACTTATACGAACCTATAGCCTATATTTTACATCTTGGAGGAAAAAGAATTCGCCCCGTTTTGACTTTAATGAGTGCTGAAGTTTTTGAAGCGGATTATAAAAAAGCGCTTCCAGCGTCATTAGCTGTTGAGGTTTTTCATAATTTTTCGCTTATTCATGATGATATTATGGATGATGCGCCTTTGCGAAGAGGGCACGAAACTGTTCATGAGAAATGGGATGTGAATACCGGAATCTTATCCGGAGATGCCATGTTGATTATTGCGTATCAATATTTTGAAAAATACGAGCCAATTATTTTTAAAGAATTGGCTAAATTATTCAGCAAAACAGCTCTTGAAGTATGTGAAGGACAACAATGGGATGTTGATTTTGAAAACAGAGAAGATGTTACTATTGCTGAAT
This sequence comes from Flavobacteriaceae bacterium, assembly GCA_947461795.1. Taxonomy (GTDB): domain Bacteria; phylum Bacteroidota; class Bacteroidia; order Flavobacteriales; family Flavobacteriaceae; genus Flavobacterium. The sequence continues at coordinate 5,644 of CANHMG010000027.1, forward strand.
ATTTGAAGATGATCGAATTCAAAACTGCTGTATTAGTCGCTGCAGCTATGAAAATGGGAGCTATCATTGCACTAACTTCGAAAGAAAACGCCGATTTAATCTATGATTTTGGCTTGAATTTAGGATTGGCTTTCCAATTACAAGACGATTATTTAGACGTTTTTGGAAATCCTGAAACTTTCGGAAAGCAAGTTGGTGGCGATATCATTGAAAACAAAAAAACACATTTGTATTTGAAAGCGATTGAATTTGCTACTTCAGAACAAAGAGACCAGTTGTTGCATTTGTATTCTATACAACCGCAAGATAACTTTGATAAAATTGATTCTGTAAAAGAGCTTTTTATCGCTACTGGAGCCGCTAAAACTACTCAAACAGCAATAGAAAACTATACGTTTAAAGCTTTTGAAACCTTAGAAAAGTTACAAATAGAATCGGATAAAAAAGATGTTTTGAAAGCATTTGGAGAAAAATTAATGGGAAGAAACGTTTAAATTATCTTCCTAAAAAACCCAATTTTGAAATATTCACAAGTAGAACATTATTTTTTTAATACTACAAATTGCAACCCAAAAACGCAATTAAGTTTAGCTTTTGGTTTCCCTCTATTTACCATTTTTGCCTTAGGGATTGATTCTGTTTTTTTTACCCAAACCTATTTTGATGCCAGAGTAATTACGAATATAGCAGCAATTGTTTATTTTTTTTTCCTATTTTTCTCAGCAGATTTAAGCTTACGAAAACTGATGTTTGTCATGGTTTTTTTATCGTATATCGGAGAATTGATTTTCTGTAAATTATTAGGAATGTACGCGTATCGAACCGAATTAATTCCACTTTATGTTCCGTTTGGACACGCAATTGTGTACGCATCAGGATTTATTTTTGCACATACAAAGTGGGCCATTCAAAAGGAAGCGTCATTAGGCAAATTCTTCGCGGTTTCATTTACGCTACTTTTTCTTTCAGTTGGAATTATTTTGAAGGATTATCTTACCCTAATTTTTGGGGTTTTATTTTTTGTGTTGATGAGAAGAAAACGCTGGCAAAATCTGTATTATTTCATTGCACTTTGTGTTATCTTTATCGAGTTGGTTGGAACGTATTTTCAATGCTGGACATGGGTTCCGAAAACGTTCGGAGTAATTCCTGCAGCCAATCCACCGATGGGCGCCGTGTTTTTTTATGCAGGTGGCGATGTTTTGTTGGTTAAAATTATCTCAGTTTGGGAAAATAGTAGATTAAAAAAAACCTTATAATTTCATGAATTTTATTGCACCATTATCCTCAGACACTTTATTATCGGAAGCCGAAAAGGAGAACTTATACCTCAAATTAATTGAGCAAATCAACAAAGATTTTAATCTAGCCAACGAAGGAATCGACTTTCCGCTGAGTACCAAACCAGAAGATTTGAAGGTGCAATTGCACGAAAAAATCTATCGGCTGATTCAGTATAAGTTTGCGGAATACTTGAATTTACTATACATTATTGACGTCCCAGAAGATCAAATCAAAAAGTTAGATGGTTCAGACCTTGTTGAACTTTCCGAACAAGTAGCTTTTTTAATTTTAAAGCGAGAATGGATGAAAGTGTGGTTTAGAAATAAATTCTAACAAAAGGCATGAAAGCTTCGCTGTAGACAAAATCATTCTTTTTAAATAGAACGTTGTATCGAATACCGACAGTAATGTTTCCTGTATAATATCCTGCGCCTAAATACAGCGCTGTATTCCAAAAATTATTTTTGATTTTAAAATCTGTAAATTCTTGATTGACTCTGAGTTCTTCCAATTCTACAGAAAGCTGCACTTCTTCAATTGGCGTTACTAAACCGATTAAACTTCCACCATAAATATAAGAATTGTAAGTCACTTCACGGTCTTTAACTTTTACATAACTGCCTTGCAAACCAACGCCAGCTGCAAAAACATCATTGAAGTTATATATGGCACTTGGAGCAATACTAATGTCGGTATAGCCTGATCCGACACTCAAACCAAAACCACCACCAAATTGCACTTTTTTCCAAAAGTCATTTTCGGGTTTTGTTTGAGCAAAAATAAAGCTCGTCAAGAGCACAAAACTAAACACAAAAATACTTTTGAAATCAACAGTTAATCGAGCGTTTTTACACATAAAATAGAGTTTGTTTTTAAAAAGATAAAAGTATCCAAAATAATTAAAAATTTATTCGTTTTATTGTACTTTTGCGTAACATTTTTACAAATTAGGACATTTAACAAGACTTATGGATAGGTTTTCCTTTTTAAACGCAGCACATACCGAATTTTTCGCCGATTTATACGAGCAATATACAGAAAGTCCAGACAGCGTCGAACCAAGCTGGAGAAGCTTCTTTCAAGGTTTCGATTTTGGAATGGTAACTTACAACGAAGAACACGCAGTCGCTCAAATGACAAACATAGCATCCAATGCTGTTCAGAACGGTGCGGCATCGGATAAAATATTAAAAGAATTCAACGTTTTAAAACTCATCGATGGCTATAGAACTCGTGGGCATTTGTTCACCAAAACCAATCCAGTTCGCGATCGTAGAATCTTCTTGCCGAATCTTCAATTAGAAAATTACGGGCTTTCCAATGATGATTTGAACACTGTTTTTGATGCAGCAAAAATCTTGGGGCATAAGCCTTCAACTTTACAAGAGATATTGACGCATTTGCGAAGTGTTTATTGTCAACATATTGGTATTGAATATATGTACATGCGAAATCCTGAGTGGATTCAATGGATTCAAGACCGAATTAACATCAATGACAATCAACCCAATTTCAATAACGAACAAAAGAAACACATTCTCAGCAAACTCAATGAAGCAGTTTCCTTTGAGAATTTTTTACATACCAAATACGTCGGTCAAAAACGCTTCTCCCTAGAAGGTGGAGAGTCGATTATTCCTGCACTCGATGCCTTAATTGAAGCCGCAGCAGAAAAAGGCGTGGAGCAATTCGTCATGGGAATGGCACATCGTGGACGTTTGAATGTATTGGCGAATATTTTTAGAAAATCAACCCAAGATATTTTCTCCGAATTTGACGGAAAAGATTACGACCAAGAATATTTCGATGGCGACGTCAAATACCATTTGGGTTTAACGTCGGATAGAAAAACAAGCACTGGAAAACATATTAATATCAATCTAGCGCCGAATCCGTCTCACTTAGAAACAGTTGGTGCCGTGATTGAAGGCATTACACGCGCGAAACAAGATCATTATTTTCCAGAAGATTTCTCGAAAGTGTTGCCGATTGCCGTACACGGTGATGCTGCGATTGCCGGACAAGGTATTCTCTATGAAATCATACAAATGGCGCAGTTAGACGGATACAAAACTGGCGGTACCATTCATATTGTCATCAACAACCAAGTAGGTTTTACCACGAATTATCTCGACGCACGTTCGTCTACCTATTGCACCGATGTGGCTAAAGTAACCTTATCTCCCGTATTGCATGTCAATGCGGATGATGCAGAAGCGGTAGTTCACGCCATATTGTTCGCCCTCGATTTTAGAATGCAATTCGGACGTGATGTTTTCATCGATTTGTTGGGCTACAGAAAATACGGTCATAACGAAGGTGACGAACCTCGTTTTACACAACCTGTGTTATATAAAATCATTGCCAAGCACAAAAATCCACGAGATATTTATGCGGAGAAATTATTGGCAGAAGGTGTTATTGATGCCAATTTTGTAAAGGACTTAGAGTCGGCTTACAAACTCGATTTAGATCAAAATCTAGAAGCCTCTAGAAAAAAAGATTTAACGATCATCACGCCATTTATGCAAAACGAATGGCAAGGATTCCAACAAGTTTCCGACGATGTGATGTTGCAAAAAGTAGATACGACTTTCCCTAAAAAAGGATTGACCGAAATCGCTGAGGTTATTTGCAATCTTCCGAAAGACAAAAAATTCATCAGCAAAATCGAGAAACTTATTAATGATCGCAAAAATATGTTCTTCGAAAACAATGCACTCGATTGGGCGATGGCGGAGTCATTAGCTTATGGCGCTCTAATGACTGAAGGATATAGCGTTCGAATTTCTGGACAAGATGTAGAAAGAGGAACGTTTTCCCACCGACATGCGGTGGTAAAAGTAGAGGATAGCGAAGAAGAAGTGGTTTTGCTGTCGAACCTTAAAAATGCAAAAGGAAAATTCAATATATTTAATTCCCATTTATCAGAATACGGTGTGCTCGGATTTGATTATGGTTATGCGTTAGCAAGTCCAAATACATTGACGATTTGGGAAGCACAATTTGGAGATTTCAGCAATGGAGCGCAAATTATGATCGATCAATATATTTCTTGTGGTGAAGACAAATGGAATAATCAAAACGGAATTGTTCTACTCTTACCGCACGGTTACGAAGGGCAAGGTGCAGAACATTCTTCAGCGAGAATGGAGCGTTACTTACAACTTTGTGCGCGTCACAATATGTACGTTGCCGATTGTACCACGCCAGCCAATTTCTTTCACTTGTTGCGTCGTCAGATGAAAACCAAATATCGCAAACCATTGGTGGTGTTCACGCCGAAAAGTTTGTTGCGCGATCCAAGAGTAGTTTCGACAGTTGAGGAATTTGCCACAGGAAGTTTCCAAGAAACGATTGATGATACGTCTGTGAATAAAAAAGACGTCAAAACATTGGTGTTCTGTACCGGAAAATTCTACTATGATTTGCATACCGAAAGAGAAAATCTCGGAAGAAAAGACGTGGCACTTATCAGAATAGAACAATTGTTTCCGCTACCAGTCGAGCAATTGAAAGCAATAATTGCAAGTTATCCTAACGCCGACGATTACGTTTGGGCGCAGGAAGAGCCGAAGAATATGGGTGCTTACAGTTTTATGTTGATGAACTTCAATCTCGTAAAATGGAGGTTGGCATCGTTAAAAGCCTACGCCGCACCAGCAGCTGGAAGTTACACAAGAGCGAAAAGACGGCATGCAGATGCTATCAAAATGGTATTTGATAAAGATTTATTTCAATAATGAGAGGCTAATTATTTAAAAAGTTTACACTAATATTTAAAACCAAAACCAAAATGAAAAAAACTGTGCTTTTTTTGCTTGTGTTAATGATGAGCCATTTTGCTATCGGACAAACATTAAATTTTGTCGATAAAGCAGCTATGCCAACAGCTCGTGGTGCTTTCTCAGCGGCCACCTATGGCACTAACGAATATATCTCAAACGGATTTTCTACAACTATCACAAACGGAATTTATACAAATCAAGCTTACACCTCCCAAATTGAAAAATATGATTTTGTCAACAACAGTTGGTCGACTTTGGCAACATCACCTGCAACCATTGCAAAACGATACGGTAATGCGGCAATCTTCTCGAACATTCTATATCTTTATAATGGAGTTACCGCAGCGGGACTGAATGATAAGTTCGAAGTTGTCGAATTAAGTACTGGTAATGTATCGGTTCTTCCAGTCGTAAATCCAAATCCGGTCTATAGTGCAGGTGGCGCCATTTGGGGTGATTACCTACTTTCTTTTGGAGGCTGTGTCAGCAGATGGACCGGAACCTTTTCTAATAAGTTCTACAAAATTACACCATGGGGCGAATGGATTCCATTGGCCGATATGCCGATTGCCCTTGAAACAAAAGGGACAGTAGTCTATGAAAATTCAAATGCTAAACTTTATGCTTTTGGAGGCTATAGCCAAACAGATGGTCTTCACGAGAATTTTGCAACCGTTGTAACTACGGGGAATCTTGAGTTAACCAATTGGGTCAATATACAAGAAGAAGGAACAAAAGCGTTTCAGGGAAAAACTTTCGGAGGTAATAAATATGCTCAAATATCAGCCTTTGCTTCCCTTCCAGCAGAGCAAGATCCTTCGAACACAGCATGGTTAGTCTCACCTGTAATTCCTTTTGAAATAACATCAGATGCGTATTTGATTTTCGATACCAAAGATGGTTATGATAACGGGGCAACACTCGAAGCTTATGTCATTACTAATTGGACAGGCGATGTTGTAACTTCTACAAAAACCTTATTGAATGCGATAATTTCAAACGGTCACACTAACGGGTACGGACCTGACTTTGTTAGTTCAGGACTAATTCCACTTGCAGGAAATCCTGGAAATTTTAGAATAGCTTTCAAATATACTGGAGGTTATGTTCCCTTAAAAACAACAACTTTTCAAATAGATAATGTAAAAGTGTATTCCGAATACAACTCCAGAAACGTCTATGTTTATGATTTTAATACCAACACCTGGACAACCCAATCAGATGTGCTGCCAGAAGGAATATCGGCGCACAATGTGACTATCGAAGACCCTTTTAGTACCAATGCAAAAATCTATGTGTCGGGAGATAATCAAAATCAAACCTTTTTAGGGGCCTACAATACGGGAGATGATACTTTTACAAGTATCAACCAAACCAATATGATTGGACGCCACAACCATAGTTCTGCCATTTTCGATAGCAGATTGTTTCTTTTTGGGGGTAATACCACAAGTTTTATTTCGAGTTCTTTAAATAGTACACAAAGTGCAGATTTATCAAGTTTAGCGACAGCCACTTTTAATGATCAAAAGGTTGTTGCATTTTATCCGAACCCTGCGGTCGATAAAATCACTTTAAATTCCAATGTGAAAAGCGCTTTGTTGTATACTTTTGAAGGGAAACAAATCGATATTTCGATGCGAAATAACGAAATCGAAGTATCACATTTGAGTAAAGGAATTTACTTGATTCAAGGCATTAATAAAGACGGAAGTCGTTTTTCTGATAAATTGGTTAAAAATTAATACACACAACATTGTCTAACGACCTGTTCGAAAATATTCAGGTCAGCATTTAAAGTAAAATACAATGATTTTAGAAATGAAAGTGCCTTCACCAGGCGAGTCCATCAAAGAAGTTGAAATCGCCACTTGGTTAGTCAAAGACGGCGATTATGTAGAAAAAGACCAAGCTATTGCCGAAGTCGATTCTGACAAAGCCACACTCGAATTGCCTGCTGAAGCCAGCGGAATCATCACACTCAAAGCAGAAGAAGGCGATGCAGTTGCCGTTGGCGCTGTGGTTTGTCTAATCGATACTGACGGTGCAAAACCATCAGGAAACGCAAAAGTTGCTGAAGTTAAGCCAGTTGCTGAAGCTCCTAAAGCTGAGGTAAAAGTGGAAGCACCAACCCGAGGCGCAGCCGAATCGAGCGTAGCTAAAGCTGCTCCAGCGCCAACATCCTACGCAGCCAATACACCGTCGCCAGCAGCGAAGAAAATATTAGACGAGAAAAATATTCAACCTTCAGATATAGTAGGAACAGGAAAAGACGGTCGCATTACTAAAGAAGATGCAGTAAGCGCCATTCCTTCGATGGGAACACCAACAGGCGGAAACCGTGGTTCAAGTCGTACAAAATTATCGATGTTGCGTCGTAAAGTGGCCGAAAGATTGGTGGCTGCGAAAAACGAAACCGCGATGTTGACGACTTTTAATGAAGTCAACATGACACCAATTAACACAGTGCGTAACGAATATAAAGACGCCTTTAAAGCCAAACACGGCGGATTAGGATTGGGCTATATGTCATTCTTTACGAAAGCAGTGACGAGAGCTTTACAATTGTATCCAGATGTGAACTCAATGATAGACGGAACCGACAAAATCGCGTACGATTTCTGTGATATTTCAGTTGCCGTTTCTGGTCCAAAAGGTTTGATGGTTCCCGTAGTTCGCTCGGCAGAAAACCTGACCTTCCGTGGCGTAGAAGCAGAAATCAAACGTTTGGCCATCCGCGCTCGTGACGGACAAATTACCGTAGATGATATGACGGGCGGAACGTTTACGATTTCTAACGGAGGCGTTTTTGGAAGTATGTTAAGTACGCCAATTATCAACCCGCCACAATCAGGAATTTTGGGAATGCACAACATTATTGAGCGTCCAATTGCGGTGAATGGTCAAGTGGAAATTCACCCGATGATGTACGTGGCATTATCCTACGATCACCGAATCATCGACGGAAGAGAATCAGTTGGTTTCTTGGTTGCCGTGAAAGAAGCGCTAGAAAACCCTGTTGAATTATTGATGGGTGGCGATGCGAAGAAAGCGTTGGAATTGTAATAAAAAAATTCTTTTATAATTAAAACCCGTTTAGGAAACTAAGCGGGTTTTTTTGTTTATTTGTGTGTCTGCGTGAGGGATGGGAGAAAGTACCGTGTACTTCGGACAGCCCGACCCAAGGAGGCACGACGCAGGGACACGCCCAAATATAAATTATGAAACAAAACCAAAAATCAGCCGCCATCGGATTTATCTTCATCACCATGTTGATTGACATCACAGGTTGGGGAATCATCATTCCGGTGATTCCAAAATTGATCAAAGAACTGATTCATGGAGATATTAGCGAAGCAGCTAAAATTGGCGGTTGGTTGACATTTGCCTATGCGATTACGCAATTTTTATTTTCCCCTTTGATTGGGAATTTAAGCGATAAATACGGGAGACGACCGATAATTCTGTTTTCACTATTTGGCTTTTCATTGGATTATTTGTTGTTGTCTTTTGCACCCACCATAACTTGGTTGTTTGTCGGACGAATTCTCGCTGGAATAACAGGAGCAAGTCTTACTACAGCTTCTGCATATATCGCCGATGTGAGTACACCAGAAAACCGCGCGAAAAATTTTGGTATGATAGGAGCTGCCTTTGGATTAGGATTTATTATAGGACCTGTCATAGGAGGTGTTTTAGGGCAATATGGATCGCGTATTCCTTTTTATGCCGCGGGCATTTTGTGTCTGATTAATTTTATTTATGGTTATTTTATTTTACCAGAATCGTTAAGTAAAGAAAACCGACGAGAATTCAATTGGAGACGAGCCAATCCTATCGGAGCTTTACGAAACATCAAAAAATACCCGTCTTTATTTGGATTGATGTTGGCAGTGTTTTTTCTTTATGTAGGGTCGCATGCGGTGCAAAGCAATTGGAGCTACTTTACAATGTATCGTTTGCATTGGGATGAAAAAATGGTTGGAATTTCTTTAGGAATTATTGGAGTTTTAGTAGGATTGGTTCAAGGTGTTTTGATTCGATGGGTGAATCCGAAATTGGGCAATGAAAAAAGTATTTATGTCGGCATGGCGCTTTATTCTATTGGGATGTTTTTGTTTGCTTCGGTGACTCAAAGTTGGATGATGTTTGTGTTTTTGGTACCGTATTGTTTGGGAGGTATTGCTGGCCCGGCGTTGCAATCGGTTATTTCCTCTAAAGTATTGCCCAATGAGCAAGGAGAAATTCAAGGTGCCTTAGCGAGTTTGATGAGCGCGAGTTTGATTGTAGGACCGCCCTTGATGTCGAGTACGTTTTATTACTTTACACATGCTGACGCGCCAATTCAATTTGCAGGAGCACCTTTTGTCTTGGGTGGAATTTTTATGGTTTTGAGTTCTAGTATCGCTTACTTTTCCTTTAAAAAACAAAAAGCCACCTAAAGAATTAGATGGCTTTGAGAGATAACTGTTGAAAACTATTCTTTTAAAATCTTCACTATTTTTTCTTGCCCTTCAGCTGTTACTTTTACAAAATATACACCATTCGCAAGTTCACTTAAATTGATTTCCGTTTGTAATTCCATTACTTTTTTAGAAAGCATTATTTGTCCAACAATCGAAGTAATTTCAATTGATTCCATCGTTGTTGTGTTTTTAATAAACAATGTATTTTTTACTGGATTAGGGAAGTAATTAAAATTATTGAAAGCAAAATTCTCAGTTCCTAAATTTGGTGTAATTGTGGTGTTTACACTATTGGTCGCAATAGGAGCATTGAAATCAAAAAAGATATTGGCAGTATTCGGAATCACGTCCCCGATTGCAATTGAAGCAATTGGTTTTACTTTAAAAGTTATATATCCGTGGCTTAAAGGCTCATTTGAAGTCCCAGGTAAATTAATACCTTCAAATAGAAATTCGTTGCGATTGTTTTTACTTTTAACTCTACAATTATGACTTGTACTTATCAATTGAAAAGTACTCCAATCTAATTTTGCATCTAAATCATTGATGACTTTTATGTTGATAGCATTGGAAGTTCCTACATTTTGAAAACGAATCGTATAATGTAAATAGTCTTGTTGCGCTTTAGCTAATGTTATTGATGCACCTTCATGAACTATGATATCATTAGGATCTTGCGAGTTGACCACGGTTTGATTGACCAAACATGCATTGTTTGAAGGCGTATAATCAGCTGCATAAGGGAAAATATTTGTGGATACAGGAATAACTTGACCCAAATCTACAGTTGGTGGTATAGCCACTTGGAATTTCATATTGTTGATTAACCTGCTTTCAAAAGGAGCTAAGTTTGTATAATTATAAACCAATGCATTGAATGTTATTGTATTTGGTGCTGGACTACTGGATAGAAACGACATTTTGGTAATGTCGTACTGAAAAGTAATTTGACCGCTAAGGGTGGTACTTCCATTGTTTTTAAACCAGATATTATAGAAAGCTGGTAGACCGGGAACAACATTAAATAAAGGGATAAGTACAATTTCTAAATCGTCTACATTGCTATTGGCAACTACACAAAAATCAGGAGCTATTGTGGTTCCTGGCGTGCTAAAATTGAAAACTTGTGTAGGAGGAGTTACCGTAAAATAAGGAGGTAAACCCGTTACAGAAACCGTATTGGTTCCAACATCTCCAATGAGATAATATTCTCCGCCAGCATAGGAACGAGTGGTACTTCCATAAGTTGTAGAACCATTGACGTTTTGCACGCTGATGTTATTGATATAGACATCTCCAGCGTCACAGCCATTTGCGGTTGCATCATACTTAATTTTCCCAAGAATTCTGTTTTTCAAAACCACGACATAGGCGTAGTTTACATAACAATCGGTTGGGTTAGAAGCCACGCATATTTTATAAGGAACTACGTAGGTTTCTTCTGGAACTGATACATCAATTGCTATGGTTCCGTTAGAATTTAATGTAAAACCTGTAGGATTGTTTAATGGTGTTACAATTACATCAGAAGGTATAAAAGGATTGCCATAAAGTGTGTCATTCGTGAATACGCTTGCGGTTGTAGTGTTCGGGTAATTTGGCGCACTAAAATCATCGTAATTCGCTATTAAAGCGGAAGGGCCAGTTACTGTAATATACGCATTGGCAGAACCACACCCTCCAAATTGATTTTCACAAACCGCATAATTTAAGACATAAGTACCAGGAGAAGTTCCAATAGCTACTACAACATTTCCATCGGGATCTACTGAGAGACCAGAAGGAAGATTGTCTGTGTAGATAACGGAATTAAATGAATTTAAAGGACCGCTGCATTCGCCATTATCATTCCACAACACATTCCCAGCAACGCCTCCAATGGTGTTATCGATTGGATTCGATGAAAAATAATCATCCCCGGTAAAAAGAGATGGAGGATAAAAATTTACCGTTATATAACCGATACTACAATTGGTTGGGTGTGCTATCTCACAAAGTTGATAGGTTATAGTATACTGAGTTGGGAATGGGTTAAATCCATTATAATTAATATTCCCACTGCTGTCTATAAAAAATTCCGGATAATTTGATAAATCAGTAATAATCACATCAGCAGGAACAAGAATATTCCCAGGTTGGATTATATAGGAAGACAAAACAGCCGGCACTCCATTTAGGGTATCAACGTAATTTAGATCGGAACCATATCCAAGAACATTTCCAATGTAACCAAAACCGCACATACTAGTATAAAAATTATCAGGATTTGTAATTAACTGTGTATTTATAGTAACAGTTCCTGTTGCACAAAGAAGGCTATTCGCTATAGAACAAATTTTATAGGTTAACGTATAAGTTCCTCTTGGCGTGCCTCCAGCTACAACCACATTAGTTCCCGAAATGGAAACTCCCGCATTGGTAGAGGTGAGTTGGGTAATGGTTACTGTACTTAGTGTTGCGGGCACATTATTGAGCGTGTCGTTGAGTAATACATTGCCGGCAGTAACATTGGATGCGCCATAAACAACGCCAAAAGTGTCATCAAAAGCAGTAATTTGTCCCAATGAAATGGTGCTGAACAACAACCCAAAAAATAAAAATAATAAGGAGTAATTTTTTTTCATAACAGAAATTTTATTAAAGATATTAATTTTTTGTAATCTTCACCGTTTTCTCCTGTCCATTCGCTTTTACTTTTACTAAATACATTCCTTTAGAAAGTGAAGACATATCAATTGAAGCAGCTGAATAATGATTGGTTTTAGTCAACAACGTTTTTCCTAAAACATCTATAACTTCAATAGTATCAATTGTGGAAGAAGAATTTTTTAAATTGAATGTTACAATGTCAGACGTTGGATTTGGATAGTAATCGAAAGTATCATTTTCAAAAAGGTTCACGCCTAAGAACGGAACAAATTCCGTTGTCCAAGTATTTGTAACAATCGCTGGATTAAAGTCGAAGAAAATTTCTGCGGTATTCGGAATAATATCTCCTAAGACAAATCCTGGTTTTGGTTTTACTTGAAATACGATATAACCATGACCAGTAACTTCATCACCTTCGACAGAAGGCGGCAAATCGATTCCGTCAAATTTCCAAGTTAAAGCATTATTGATTCTTTTCAGTGTATAAGGATGGCTTGCGCTGATGGTTCGAACCGTGTTTTCATCTAGTTGAATATCGAGTAAATCTTCCACTTTTACATTTACTGCGTTTGCGGTTCCTGTATTTTCAAATCGAATCGTATACGTTAAATTATCATCCGACGAAAAAGAAGAAATCACTACATTACTACCATGACTTTCAGACTTGTCATTTGGATCGTAAGAACCTACAATGGTTTGGGATAGTGAAGAAATATTGTTTATAGTATTCACATCATCATTTGGAGTTGAAATACTAAAAGAGTTTGTTACTTGTTGCCCTAATGCTATTATTGGAATCGTAGGAACTTGCATATTTACTGCTATATTACGAGTTTGCCCTGGAAGTAAATTGACAAAATCTAAAGTAAATCCATTAGTATTTACAACAATTCCAGGTTCGGATACATTAGTAATTGTCAAAAGAGGATCTTTTACAAAAGTTACGGTTCCTGAAGCGATTGTTTGGTTTCCTTGATTGGTATAACTCAAGTAATTTTGACACACAAATCCAGGCCGTGGTGGAGCAGAATAGTTAGCAATATGACACGCAGCGTCAAGATATGGTATTGTCGTTATTGCGAATGAATAAGGCGTAATTCCAGAACCATTGGCTATAGAAATATTAGAATAAGAAGCTGGAGAAATAGTGTAATATGCAGCGAAATTTTCATTTATTGTGTAGCTTACATTGTAAGAGTTTAATGGATTTGATTCGTAGATATAAAGCTCTCCATTAGTAGTAGTGACGTTGTTAATCGCTCCGTTATTATTAAGTTCATAATGAAATTCGCCAAAACTAAAATTTTGCTCCGAATTGTCTTGAACTCCATTCGAATTAGTATCTAAAAAAGCGATGAGTTTGATACCGTCGGATAAGTCTAGATCAAAGACATCTAAAGCAGCGTTATCTCCAATTGGAATGCCATTTTGCAATCCAGAAAGGCCGTAACTTGTTACTACCTCACCGTTATTAATGTCGTCTTGTGTAATTATATACGTTGCTGTGAAAGTGGTGTTATCAATTGACTGTGGAGTCAACAAGGTTATTGGGCCTCCAAGAATGGTGTAATTTGAGCTTGTAACAGAAATGTCGGTAAAATCAGTACAGCTATTGTTATAAACTGTGAAAGCATAATTCACAACATCACCTACATTGGTGTAGCCGTCGTTATTAAAATCTATATAACTTTTAGTAGGAACAGCATCAACTGTAAATTGGTCATTGATAGTGAAAGTCACATTAATAGAGCCAAAACAATTAGCCAATAAAATATCTTCCTGATATACACTTAACGTATAGCTCCCAGGGATAAGTTGTAAAGAAAACGTTTCGCCTATTCCAGTAAGAAGAGAAGTTGCTGAACCGTTCAAATGCACCAAAGTAATTGTCCATGTTCCCATTGAAGGCAATCCAGATAAATTGACCGTTCCAGTTTGAACTTCACATGTTGGTTGAATAACGGCATCTATTAGTGGCATTGGAGTTCTACAAAAATCAACAGTAACTGTCACAAAAGCTGTTGCACAATTAGTTGGGTCTGTTCGGATACAAACTTGATATTGTAAAACGTAAACGCCATTAGGTGTTTGAGAATTTACGGCAACGCTACCTTCCATATCCAAAGTAATTAATGGAGTTGGGGAATTAAGCAGCGTAATGTTAACTTGGTTGAGATTTATTGGAGCCCCACTTATTTGATCGTTTATAATTACGGATGAAAAACCCGGTGGTGTAATATCAGGATTCGTAATATATACCGTATCATCATTGGCGACAAGCACATTTTGACTTTTCATCGTAAAACTACTAATCAATGTCAAAACCAATACTAAAATCGTAGGGATGTAATTTTTTTTCATAATCGCTTTTTTTACTTTAACAAGATTAAAAGCCCCATTCTTATATTAGGAATGAGGCTTTTTTTATTTGGTTAATGAATATTATTCTTTACTAATTTTCACTGTTTTGTCTTGTCCATTTGCACTTATTTTTACTAAGTAAATTCCATTTGCTAAACTGGATAGGTCTATATTGGCTTGAGAAAATTTGATTGTTTTTGTAAGTAATGTTTTCCCTAAAATATCCAGTACTTCTATTCGATCAATTGCAGTGGATGTGTTTTTCAAAGAGAAGGTAACCACGTCAGAAGTTGGGTTCGGATAGTATTCAAATGTATCTGAATCAAAAGCATTAACGCCTAAGAAAGGAACAAATTCAGTTGTCCAAGTATTGGTAACAATCGCTGGATTGAAATCGAAGAAAATATCTGCCGTATTCGGGATAATATCTCCTAATGCAAATCCAGGTTTTGGTTTTACTTGAAACACAAAGAATCCATGTCCTGTAATTTCATCACCCGGAACAGAAGGCGGTAATTCGATAGCCGTAAACTTCCAAGTCAAATTGTTATTGACACGCTCTACAGTATAAGGATGGCTTGAATTAATTGTTCGTACAGAGGTTTCATCAAGTTTAACATCTAAAACATCATTTACTTTTACATTCACCGCATTAGCAGTTCCGGTATTTTCAAATCGAATGGTATAGGTTAAATAATCATTCGCTGTAAAAGACGAAAATAATACTTGACTACCATGACTTTCGGCTTTATCATTCGGGTCATAAGAACCAACGATAATTTGAGTTAAACTACTGGTATTATTGTTTACATTAATATCTCCTACAGGGACAGTGATCGATGCGGTATTGGTCAGT
The DNA here is from genome assembly GCA_947461795.1 of Flavobacteriaceae bacterium. Classification (GTDB taxonomy): domain Bacteria; phylum Bacteroidota; class Bacteroidia; order Flavobacteriales; family Flavobacteriaceae; genus Flavobacterium. The sequence continues at coordinate 21,048 of CANHMG010000027.1, forward strand.
TGAGTTCCTAAAGAAATTGTAGGAATCGTAGGTACTTGCATATCTACAAGAAAATTTCTAGACTCATTCGGTTGTAAGTTACTAAAAGTATACGTAAATCCTGTTGCGTTAGGAACAGTTCCCGCTTGAGTAACACTAAGAACAGTTACTAAATTATCTTTATTGAAAGTTACCGTGCCAGAAGTAATAGGGGTGTTTCCTTTATTTTTATAAACTACTTGATTGTAATAAGTAAATCCAGGACGTGGAGGTGCACCATAAGAAGTAACATATACTGCTAAATCTTTGTATGGAATTACAGTTATTGGAAAATTATAAGTTGTTACTCCAGAGTTAGCAGCAATAGTTATGTTGTTATAAGCAGCTGGTGTAACAGTATATTGAAAAGCATATTCGCTGTAAACCGTATAACTAATGTTATAAGCATTGGTTGGATTCGATTCATAGAGATAAAACGGACCGTTTGAAGTAACGTTATAAACAACACCAGAGCCCAAAAGTTCATAATTAAATGTACCCAAAGTGAAATTTTGTTCCAAACCATCTTTAACCCCATTTGAATTTGTATCAACAAAAGCTACTAATTTTATAGCATCGGTTATATCTAAAAAAGTTGTTGATGTTGAAGTTACATTGGTAGTTCCGCTACCAATAGTTGCTGTAGTGAGAGATGTTTTTTGAACAAAACCAGCATTAATATCATTTTGTGTAAGTAAATACAAAGCATTAAAGGATGTCGAATCGGTATCTCCAATGGCTAATGTTGGAATTGGAGTTCCTACAACGTTTAAACCAGAACTAGTAACTACAACATTAGTTGCAGGGCAATTTCCAGAATTCGCAACAATACATTGATAACTAATAACATCTCCAACATTCGTAATGCCGTCGTTATTGAAATCATCATAGAAGCCATTTAACCCAGCCTGAATAAAGCCTACATTTAAAGTCACGGGAGGAGAATCACAACCCAGACTATTTCTTACATAAAAGGAATAATTTCCAGGCGCAAGATTAGGCAAAGTATAAGTTGGTCCAGTGCCAAAAGCAATAAACGAATTGTTTGAATACAAATTCCAATTTCCGGTAGTCGGTAAGCCTGAAAAGCTTACACTTCCTGTTGAACTAACGCATGAGGGTTGATTGATGCTCCCAATTACAGGTGCTGTAACATTACAACCTATGCTAATGTATACAAATGCATTAGAACAAATGACGGGACTGTTTAAACTACAAATTTGATATTGCAAGGAATAAGTTCCGACAGGTGCGGGTCCATTTACAAAAGAAAGGGCTCCTGTATTCTCATTTAAACTAAGAAAATTACTGGTAGTAGAAACCTGAGAAAGTGTAACGTCGGAAATAGTAATTGGTAAACCATTAATCGAGTCATTTTCTAAAACATCACCTATTACAACTGTTGTAGCAGAACCATTTGCAACAGTTCCATAATCATTTACGACTGTAATTTGAGTTTGCCCCATTAGTGAAAAACTAATAAAAAAGCCAACAAAAGCAAAAACATAAAACGAAGTTGAGTATTTATTTTTCATATCATAATAATTTAGATATCAAATATAAGAAATTATAATTAGGATGTGTTTAGATAGTCGTTATCAATTAGAATTCGATTTATTGCAAGTACAAACAATGATTATAATAATCAATAATCGCCTTCCCTTCTAATAAAACATCAGCCCCGATAATTCCTTGAACAGGTTTTGCTTTGTGTTGCGTTAAGGCTTCATTCACATGAGATAAATCGAAAATAACCAAATGAAAATTTTTGTTTTTCCATCGGCCAATTTGCAAATGATTGCTTTTGGCTATTTGAGTAAACATTCCAGTTGCTCCAGCTCCAGCTGCCTTGGTTTTCGATTTTCCTGCAGTGAGTTGAAACAATTCGATGCTTTCAAAACCTACACAACTGTTACTTGCACCAGTATCTAAAATGAAGTTGCCTTTTACCCCATTAATACTAGCTTTGAGAAGTAAATGTTGTGTTTTAGTTACTTTGAAATTGATTTTAGTATACTTCTCTTTTTTGAGAAGGTCTTGGAGGTGTTTCATTTTTTCTACCGCTTTGGCGCTAAGGTCGTAAAGTTTTCTAGAATAGTTTGGTTTTAATTGTAATTTTGGACTTTAAAAAATTCCTTTTCAAACGATGATAATTACCGATACTCATACGCACCTTTATAGTGAAGAATTTGACCTTGACCGAAAAGAAATGATGCAACGTTCCATCGATTCTGGAGTAACTCGATTTTTTGTCCCTGCCATAGATTCTTCGTGTACGCAATCAATGTACGAATTAGAAAAAGCGTTTCCTGAAAACGTATTTCTGATGATGGGTTTGCATCCAACGTATGTAAAAGAAAATTATCTAGAGGAATTGCAGTATGTTGAAAACCAATTAGCAAAAAGAAAATTCATTGCAATTGGTGAAATTGGTATCGATTTGTTTTGGGATAAAACGCATCTGAAGGAACAACAAATCGCATTCAAACACCAAATACGTTTGGCTAAAAAGTATCAATTGCCCATTATTATTCATTGTCGTGACGCTTTTGATGAGATTTTTGAAGTTTTAGAAACTGAAAAAGGAACTGATTTGTTTGGCATTTTCCATTGTTTTACTGGAACTTATGAGCAAGCGCTGCGAGCAATTTCTTTCAATATGAAATTGGGAATCGGTGGAGTTGTCACGTTTAAAAACGGAAAAATCGATCAGTTTTTACATCAAATCGATTTGAAACATATTGTATTGGAAACCGATTCTCCCTACTTGGCACCCATTCCCTATAGAGGAAAGCGAAATGAAAGCAGTTACATTGTCAATGTAGTTCATAAATTGGCCGAGATCTATTCTCTTTCAATGGATGAAATTGCAAAAATCACTACCGAAAATTCAAAAGTTGTATTCGGTATTTAAAGAAAAAAAATAGCAAAAGTTGTCAAAAATTTTGTTCTTTTGTTAAATTAAAATGAATTTGTTAGATGCAAAAGTATGATGCCATTCGTCCGTTTTATGATACGGAAATAAATGATGGAATTCGTTCTTCCATCAATCATCCGATGATGAAAGCGTTGATGAATTTTACCTTCCCTGAAATGCCCGATGAGGTATGGAAAGAGCAGTTGTTAAAGACGCATTCTATTCGTGATTTTCAATGTAATTTTATCTACCAATCTGTTCAAAGAATTTTAGCGAAAAGTTCAGATGGTCTTACAACTTCTGGTTTTGAAAAATTAGAGAAGAATGAAGCGTACCTTTTTATTTCCAATCACAGAGATATTATTTTGGATACATCTTTGTTGAATGCCTCTTTATTTTCACATGGTTTAGTAATGACTGCATCAGCTATCGGGGATAATCTAGTAAAAAAGTCGTTTTTACTGACACTATCAAAACTCAATAGAAATTTTTTAGTACAACGTGGATTGTCACCCAGAGAAATGCTACAAAGTTCAAAGCTTATGTCGGAATATATCGGGCAACTTTTACTTCGAGAAAACAGATCGGTTTGGATAGCTCAACGTGAAGGAAGAACCAAAGACGGAAATGACGCAACACATCCAGGTGTTTTAAAAATGCTATCCATGGGATCCGATGAAGAGAATCTGATGGAGTATTTTAAAAAGATAAAAGTAGTGCCGGTTTCTATTTCTTATGAATACGATCCGACAGACGCACTTAAAATGCCGCAATTGATGGCGGAAGCGAATAATGAAATTTACATAAAAGAAAAAAATGAAGATTTCATGACGCTTTTGAGTGGAATTATGGGACAGAAAAAAGGAATTCATATCCACATCGGTGATGTTTTACAGGATGAATTAGATCTAATTGCAAGAGACAATGACAATAGTAACAAACAAATTCAAGCATTAGCTCAAGTTATTGATGATTCCATTTTAAAAAACTACAAACTTTGGCCAACCAATTACATCGCATTTGATATTCTAAATCAATCAAATCAATTCGCTGCTTTTTACACAGAAAACGAAAAACAACTTTTCGAAAGACGTTTGGATTTAAAAATAGATCAGAAAAACCCAATTGCATTAGAAGGGTTTTTGAATATGTATGCCAATCCTGTGGTCAATAAATTAAAATATCAAAATGCTCACTAAGCCCAATATTCTTTTAATTTATACTGGTGGAACCATTGGTATGGTTAAAGATTTTGAATCAGGTGTTTTGAAAGCATTCAATTTTGCCGAATTATTGCAAAATATTCCTGAACTCAAACAATTGGATTGTCATATTCAAACTATTTCATTCGAAACCCCAATAGATTCTTCAAATATGAATCCCTCTAAATGGGTAAAGATTGCAACAATTATCGAAGAAAATTATTCCAAATTTGACGGATTTGTTGTGCTACACGGTTCAGATACGATGTCCTATTCAGCATCGGCTTTGAGTTTTATGTTAGAAAATCTATCCAAGCCTGTTGTTTTGACAGGGTCGCAATTACCTATTGGAGATTTGCGAACAGATGCCAAAGAGAATTTAATAACGGCAATACAAATAGCCTCATTGCAACACAAAAGCAAACCTGTAATTCAAGAAGTTTGTCTTTATTTTGAATATAAGTTATACCGTGGCAACCGAACGACCAAAATAAATGCAGAGCATTTCAAAGCATTTTCGTCTCCAAATTACCCTGCTATTGCGGAATCAGGAGTGCATTTAAAAATAAATCACAATATCGGATTACCCAAAATCACTAAGAAATTCATTGTTCATAAAGAATTAGAAGATAATGTGATGGTTTTAAAAATGTTTCCAGGGATAAACGAAACAGTTCTTTCTTCGGTGTTGAATATTCCAAATCTCAAAGGGGTGATTTTAGAAACCTATGGCTCAGGAAATGCTCCAACAGAAGAATGGTTTATTGCTACTTTAAAGAAAGCTATAAAGAGTGGATTACACATTATCAATGTAACGCAATGTTCAGGAGGAAGTGTCAATATGGGGCAATATGAAACGAGTTCAACTTTAAAAAAGATTGGTGTAATTTCAGGAAAAGATTGTACTACCGAAGCCGCAATTACGAAGCTTATGTATCTTTTAGGTCAGAATGTAGCGCCAAATGTTTTTAAAACAATTTTCGAAACTTCAATTCGAGGCGAATTATCATAATATTTAAAATATTATTTTCTTAAACGAAATTTTTTATGGTTCTTTGCAACCTTAAAATAAATTAGAAAGGTGGCCGAGTGGCTGAAGGCGCACGCTTGGAAAGCGTGTTTATGGTAACATAACGAGGGTTCGAATCCCTTCCTTTCTGCACAAAAAAAGAGTCTCAAATTATTGAGACTCTTTTTTATTTATATAAAGTAGTAAACTTTATTTTCCTTTATTCGCTTCCGATATATATTTTTCTAAAGCCATTGTCATAGAAGGTGTTTCTGGAGTTGGCGCTAGAATGTCAATTCGCAATCCATGTTCTAATGCTTCTTTTTGAGTAGTACTTCCGAAAACTGCAATACGAGTGTCGTTTTGTTTGAAATCAGGGAAATTCATAAACAACGATTTTATTCCAGTTGGACTAAAGAAAGCTAAGATGTCGTAATAAACATCTGCCAAATCAGACAAGTCACTCATAACTGTTTTGTAAAAAGTTGCTTGAGTCCAATTTACTTTAAGATTATTCAAAGTTTGAGGTGCATCTGCATTTAATTGATCAGAAGCAGGCAATAAAAATTTCTCGTCTTTGTATTTTTTTATCAAGGGTGATAAATCAGCAAAATCTTTCTGACCTACATATATTTTACGTTTTCGATACACTACATACTTCTGTAAGTAAAAAGCAATAGCTTCTGATTGACAAAAATATTTTAATCCTTCAGGGACTTTATAACGCATTTCTTCAGCAACTCTAAAAAAGTGATCCACAGAATTTTTACTCGTCAAAATAATGGCTGAGTAATTGTTAAGGTCAATTTTTTGTAATCGTACGTCTTTGGCATTAACGCCTTCCACGTGAATAAAAGGTCTGAAATCAACTTTTACTTTATGCTTTAGTTGTAACTCAAAGTAAGGAGAATTTTCTACTTTAGGTTCAGGCTGTGATACCAAAATTGTTTTCACTTTCATATTGACATTTTCTAAATATGCTGACTTTTTGTAAACCAATAATAAATGAAATAATACGGTGCTATTTCAAGTGCGCAAAGATATAAAATAAAATAAAACA
>CANHMG010000028.1 GCA_947461795.1 Flavobacteriaceae bacterium
AAAAGACTTTTTGAAATTGTTCAACCTACAAAGGCTTATTTTGGCGAAAAAGATTTTCAACAAGTTCAAATTGTAAAAAAATTAGTTGAGAAATATTATTTGAATGTAACGATTGTTATGTGCCCAATATTCAGAGAGAAAAACGGTTTAGCAATGAGTTCTCGAAATGAGCGATTGTCTGAAAACGAAAAAGAGGAAGCGGCAATTATCTATAAAGCTCTAAAAACATCAAGGTTAAAATTTCAAACTAACAGCGCCTCTGTTGTTTCAGATTGGGTCACAATGTTTATTAATAATAAAAGCAAACTTATACAATTAGAATATTTTCAGATTGCAGATGAAAATACTTTAAAGCCCTGTCTTCGAAAAAATAAAAATAAAAAATACCGAGCTTTCATAGCTGTTTTCATCAATAATATTCGATTAATCGACACCATTTCATTATATTAATTCAAATGCAAATAGAAGTTTTAAAATCAAAAATACATCGCGTTACCGTAACTGGAGCAGATTTAAATTACATAGGAAGCATTACAATTGATGAGGTATTGTTAGAAGCTTCGAATATAATTGAAGGAGAAAAAGTTTCCATTGTAAACATCAATAATGGGGAACGTTTTGACACCTATGCTATTAAAGGAAACAGGAACAGCGGAGACATTATCTTAAATGGTCCAGCTGCTAGAAAAGTTCAAAAAGGGGATGTAATTATTATTATTTCATATGGTATTTTAGATTTTGAAGAGGCTAAAAGTTTCAAACCTTCTTTGGTTTTTCCTAATGAAAAAAACAACTCATTAACTTAGTAATCCTGAAAATGAAAAAGAAATGGCACCAAAAAAACACTCCTGGTTTTACTATTCGTGAAAAGCAGGATTCGGATTCATTTTCAAAATACATCAAAAATCAAATTGGAAAATGGTTGTCGATAGTGTTGCCGATTTTAATTGGTTTCTTTTTAATATTCTACACCTATAACAAGTTTACGGCAGCTCAAATTCTTGAAATTAAAAGTTATTTTAAAAACGCTAATTATTCCTATATTTATTTAGCGGCTTTTATTGCAGTTTTAGGAAATGCCTCTAGAGCCTATAGATGGAAGTTTTCGTTGGAACATATGGGCTATAAATCATCATTTCTTAATAATTTTATGGCGGTAAGCATTGGTTATGTGCTTAATTTAACCGTGCCGAAATCAGGGGAGGTTTCTAGAGCATTAATTTTAAAAAAATACAACAACATTCCTTTTGACAAAGGTTTTGGAAGTATCGTTGCGGAAAGAATTGTAGATGTGCTTGTGCTTTTATTATTTATAATCCTTGCCGTTTTTTTACAATTCAACATAGTAAAATCATTTATTTTAGATAAAATTCCTATATTTAAATTAATACTGTTTTTTGTTATTGGATCCGTTCTTCTTTTCGTTTCCATTCTTATTTATCTTTATTCAAAATCTAAATACATTCGTGCTGTTAAACAAAAAATTTCGGGGCTTAAAGAAGGTGTTTTTAGCCTTATTCACATGCAAAAAAAATGGGCTTATTTTTTCCATACTGCCTTTATTTGGTTTTCTTATATATTGATGTTTTATGTTGTGTTTTTTGTGTTTCCAGAAACCAGTTCCCTAAGTATTAGCGCAATAATAACTTCTTTTGTTGTAGGAAGTATCGCCATTGCATTTACCAATAGTGGCTTTGGTTCATATCCTTTTTTAATTTCTAAAATACTCCTTTTTTATTCTATTTCTGAAACAACTGGAAATGCTTTTGGATGGATAGTCTGGACTTCTCAAATGTTAGTTGTCTTAGCCTTGGGATTATTTTCTTTTTTATTTTTACCTGTTTTTAATACAAAGAAATAAATCTGTATATTGCTACTTATTTTTAAAATTTGCTGCAATACTAACCATCATGAAAAAAATTGTTTTCTTTCTTTGTGCATTAAGTACTTTATTCACTTATTCTCAAAAAATTACAGAAGAAGTTTTTTCTCCAAAATTGAATGAAAATAGAGAAATAACTATCGGATTGCCTGCCTCATATCTTACCAATCCAAATAAAAAATACCCTTTATTAATCGTATTAGATGGCGATTATTTATTTGACCCTTTTCAAGGTGCTTTAAATTATGGCGCTTATTGGGATGATTTGCCAGAAGTAATTATCATCGGAATTAATCAAAACAAAAATAACGAACGCGAAACAGATTGTGCTGTTGATCAAACAACCGGTTTGCCGGATGAAAAAGCCAGTAAGTTTTTTGAATTTATAGGAATGGAACTGGTTAGTTTTTTGGAAAAAAAATATCGAATCGCACCTTTTAAAATAATTGCTGGTCATGATTTTACTGCAGGGTTTTTGAACTTTTATTTGTATAAAGAACGTCCCCTTTTTGATGCCTATATCTCAATGAGTCCTGAATTACCTGTTGCAATGGAAAAAAATATTCCAGACCGTTTTAATGCCTTGGAACAATCAATATTTTACTATCAATCCACAGCAGATGGTGATGTAAAGAAAATGAAAACAAGAATTAATGAATTAGATGCAGCATTAAAAACTATTACAAAACCATCTATTAACTATCGCTTTGATGATTTTAAAGGAGCCTCTCATTACTCGTTAGTTTTACATTCTATACCCAATGCTCTCTATCAGTTTTTTTCTGTATATCAACCCATTTCAACTTCAGAATTTCTTGAAAAAATTGTTGTTCTGCCTTCAGGTTATGTAGATTATTTAATCAACAAATACGATATTTTAGAAAAATCTTTAAACATCAAAATGCCTATTCGTATTAATGATTTCAAAGCTATCGAAGCCGCAATTCTCAAAAACAATGCTTTTGACGAATTCGATAAATTATCTGAAGTGTCTAAAAAACAATACCCGAAATCGATGTTAAGCGATTATCATAAAGCGATGTTTTATGAAAAAACAGGGGATATCAAAAAAGCTATTAAATCCTATCAAAGTGCATTTCAAAAAGATGAAATTGGAGACTTAACCAAAGATATGATGCTTGATAAAGCTGACGAATTAAAGAATCAGGAATAATTATGTCCAAAGTAAAAACTTCTTTTTTCTGTCAAAATTGCGGCACACAATATCCCAAATGGCAAGGACAATGTAATGCTTGCAAAGAATGGAATACCATTGCAGAAGAAATCATTCAAAAAGAAGAAAAATCAGCTTGGAAAGCTCCTTCCTCTGAAACAAAAAAAGCATCCAAACCTCTTAAAATAAAAGAGATAGACTCAGCTCAAGAAGTTCGTATGAACACCCTTGACGGTGAATTAAATCGAGTATTAGGTGGTGGTATTGTTCCGGGTTCTCTAATCCTTTTAGGAGGTGAACCTGGCATTGGAAAAAGTACTTTGTTGTTGCAAATTTCTCTTAAATTACCCTACAAAACACTATACGTTTCTGGAGAAGAAAGTCAAAAGCAAATCAAAATGCGAGCAGAACGCATCACTCCAAATGGTGACAACTGCTATATTTTGACGGAAACTAAAACTCAAAACATCTTCCGACAAATAGAAGAAATTGAACCCGAAATTGTGATCATTGACTCCATTCAAACCTTACATACCGAATATATTGAAGCCTCTCCGGGTAGTATTTCTCAAATTAGAGAAACCACCGCTGAGCTTATCAAATTTGCCAAAGAAACCAATATCCCAGTTATATTAATCGGGCATATTACCAAAGACGGAACCATAGCAGGACCAAAAATTTTAGAACACATGGTCGATACTGTGCTCCAATTTGAAGGCGATCGCAATCATGTCTATCGTATTTTAAGAGCTTTAAAAAATCGATTTGGATCTACCTCTGAATTAGGAATATACGAAATGTTAGGAAGTGGTCTGCGGGAAGTTTCTAATCCCTCAGAGATATTAATCTCTCATAAAGACATCACGCTTTCAGGCACAGCAATCTCTGCCACTTTAGAAGGAATGCGCCCTTTAATGATTGAAATTCAAGCGTTGGTTAGTACCGCAGTATATGGAACTCCACAACGAAGCACCACAGGATATAATGCCAAAAGATTGAACATGATACTAGCGGTTCTAGAAAAACGAGCTGGTTTTCGTTTAGGAACCAAAGATGTTTTCTTGAATATAACCGGAGGAATCTCTATTGACGATCCCGCGATTGATTTAGCGGTTGTTGCCGCTATTTTATCTTCCAACGAAGATATTCCTATTGGTGAAGGGTACTGTTTTGCAGGGGAAGTTGGGCTTTCCGGGGAAATTCGCCCAGTCAATCGTGTAGATCAACGAATTCAAGAAGCAGAGAAATTAGGGTTCTCTACCATTTTTGTTTCCAAATACAATAAGATTTCTTTAAAAAATACGTTTATAAAGATTCATCTAGTTTCTAAAATTGAAGACATTGCTAGTGAATTGTTCGGCTAAATTTAAAAATACCCTAACACAAAAATGAGAACGAAAAAGCAAAAATTAGTATTAGGAGCGAAAATTCTGAGCGCTGTTTTTGTCCTACTCCTTATTTTAATGATCGTATTTCGTGATGCTTTATTACAGAAAGCAATTGTAGTGATCACAAAAAAATTAGACCGCGAATACGATAGTTCCTTTTCTATAAAAAAAGCTGAATTTGAAGGTCTAACAGGTGTTCAAATGGAAGATATTATTCTAGTTCCACATCAAAAAGACACGCTATTTCGAATTCATACTATCAAAACAAGCGTCAGTTTTTGGCATTTGCTTACAGGCACCATACAATTAGAAAGTCTGCAGATTGACAACGGTTTTCTGCAATTGGTAAAAGCCGAGAACGGCCGCAATTTCGATGCCTTTCTTCCTAAAAAAGATACCGTCGACACCGGAGAAAAACCCAACTACGCGAAGTTGGTCTATAGAATCTTGAATCGGGGATTGAATCTAGTGCCGACCGATATGCATCTCCAAAACCTTATGCTTCGGATGAACGATATGGGTAAAAAAGCGACGTTGCATTTGAATACGTTGGTTTTAGAAGACAAACAAATGGAATCTTCGATTGTAGTTCAAACCAACACTTTTACCCAAAGATGGAAAATAAAAGGCTTTGCGGATCCACGAAACAAACAAACAGACATTCGCTTTTTTAATATTGACACCGGCAAAATAAAAGTACCTTACTTCGACGAGCGGTATGGACTTAAATCAAGTTTTGACTCTATTCGTCTAAACGTCTCTAATATTGATATGGATGGCGACGAACTGCACATTGATGGCTTTACGTCGATTTCTAATTTTACCGTCAATCACCCAAAAATTGCCAGCAAAGACGTGGTCATTAAAAAAGCAAGATTTGATTACAACTTTCTCTTCGGAGAAAATTTCGTCGCTATTGACAGTAGTTCAACTATTCAATTAAATCAAATTAAATGTCATCCGTATGTTTCTTACAACAATGAAACGGATAAGATATATACACTTAAGGTGGACATTCCAAAAATGAAGGCTCAAAATTATATTAACTCACTGCCAGAAGGTCTGTTCACGCACTTTGTCGGGATGGAAGCAACCGGAAATTTTGATTACCATTTGAATCTTGTTTTCAACAAAAACAAACCAAACTCGGTGGTTTTTGATAGTAACCTCAACAAAGAAAATCTCACAATTACAAAATATGGCGAGGCAAATCTTAGTAAACTGAATGGCGAATTTACGTATCATGCGATCATCAACAATTCCCCGCAACGTGGCGTTTTGGTTGGTGCTGCCAATCCGAATTATACGCCTTTAAATCAGATTTCTCCCTTTTTACGAAAATGTGTGCTGACTACCGAAGACCCATCGTTCTTTTCTCACCGCGGATTTATTAAGGAAGCATTCAAGCAATCGATTGTGAAAAACATTCGAACCAAAAAATTTTCCCGTGGCGGCAGTACGATTAGTATGCAACTTATTAAAAATGCTTTTCTGACGAGAGAAAAAACATTGTCTAGAAAATTAGAAGAAATTTTATTGGTTTATATACTCGAAAACAACCGAATTGTTAGCAAAGAAAGAATGCTCGAAGTTTACTTTAACATCATTGAATGGGGACCAAATGTATATGGAATTGGAGAAGCTGCTTCTTTTTACTTTCAAAAAAACCCGTCTGAATTAACCTTAAACGAATGTTTGTATTTGGCGAATATCATTCCGAGACCAAGGAAGTTTATGTATCAATTTAATACCGAAGGAAATCTGAAACCTTTCGCCATTTCTCGTGACAAGCAACTAAAGAACATCATGATGCGCCGAGGGATGATCGTCTCTGACGACACCATCAATCAGTTTCCGATACATATTTCCGGCAACGCCCAATCTTACATCAAAATTGTTGATGAAAATCCAACAGAAAAAGATTCAACTAGTATTGAGGAGTTTGAATTTTGATAGGTTATAAACACCTAATCCCCAAATACTTTACCTTATGTTTGTGTTATGTAATTCACAGATAAAGAGATATGTTTTCAAATCATTTATCTATATTTACCGTCCAAAACAAAATAAACAATTGCTATGAAACAAATCTTTACTTTACTAACAGTTCTTTTGAGTTCGTTTTCTTTCGCTCAAAGTATTAGTCTTACTTCTTTCGCTACAGGATTTAGCGGTCCAGTAGAAATTGCACATCCTGCAAATGATGCGCGCTTATTTGTGGTGCAACAAAGTGGTGCCATTAGAATATTAAATCCAGATGGGACCATCAACCCAACTAATTTTCTTACGCTTACGACTGCCACTATATCAACCGGTAGCGAAAGAGGTTTGTTAGGATTAACCTTTCATCCTAACTATGCTACCAATGGTTATTTCTATGTGAATTATACCAATACTACTGGGAATACGGTAATTGCTCGTTATACTGTTTCTTCTAATCCAAACATTGCGGACGCCTCAAGCGCAACCATTTTGCTAACCGTAACACAACCATTCGCAAACCACAATGGTGGAAGTTTAAAGTTCGGTCCTGACGGGTATTTGTATATCGGAATGGGAGACGGTGGAAGTGCTGGGGATCCTGGAAATAGAGCGCAAAACATCAATGAAAATTTAGGCAAAATATTACGCATCGATGTTGATTCTGCCTCGCCATACGCTATTCCTGCAGACAATCCTTTCGCTGGAGATATAACTGGAAACGACGAAATTTGGGCAATTGGAGTGCGTAACCCTTGGAAATTCAACTTCGATAGTTTGAATGGTGATTTATGGATTGGAGATGTGGGTCAAAATCAAATTGAAGAAATTGACCATGTGGCAGCTCCATTATCTCCTGGACTAAATTTCGGTTGGAAATGTTACGAAGGAAATAGCGTTTATTCTAATTGTACAGGAACAAATTACACCTTTCCGGTAGCACAATACGTTCATTCTGGCGGTGCATGCTCTATAACTGGGGGCTATGTTTACCGTGGATCATTATACCCAAATCTAAATGGGAAATACCTATTTGCCGATTATTGCAATAATAAGATAGGATATATAAACGACGCTGGAACTATTGTATGGACTACCGCCTTTTCTGGCACCAATTTTTCTACCTTCGGCCAAGACCTTAATGGAGAATTGTATGTTGCTGGAGTAAGCAATGGCGTTATTTATAAGATTGTAGACACTTCTTTGGCTACAAATAGTTTTGATAAAGACACTTTCGATTTATATCCAAATCCAGCAAGTAGTGAGGTTTATCTAAAAACAAAAGGTATACAATTTCCTGCAACAGTAACTGTAGTAGATACGACAGGAAAAACAGTGATGCAACAAGCTATAAATTCAGATGCAACTGCACTGTCAATTGGTAATTTGCAAGTCGGTTTATATATTGTTTCGATTAAGGATCAAGCTGGTTTGAGTATCAGTTCTAAATTATCGATAAAATAAAAGATTTGCCACAAAGCCACAAAGCCACAAAGAACTATAAATCCTTTGTGGCTTTGTGGCTTTGTGGCATTTTTTACAACTGATTCAACATCTTAGAAATTTCATCCAATTTTGGCGTTAGAATAATTTCGATTCTACGGTTTTTGGCTTTCCCATCTGCGGTCGAATTGCTTACTAACGGAGCATATTCACTTCTTCCTGCGGCTGTTAAATTCTGTTGATTGATGCCTTTATTTTCTCCTAAAATATTCACGATAACTGTAGCTCTTTTGGTGGATAAATCCCAGTTGTCAGCAATTGGTCCTGAACTAGTAAATGCATCATCATCCGTATGTCCTTCAATAAGTACAGCAATGTCAGGATTGGCTGCTAATACTTTTCCGACTTCTACAACTGCTCTTCTTCCTTCAGCGCCAACGGCCCAACTGCCAGAACTGAAAAGTAATTTGTTTTCCATAGAAACATAGACTTTCCCGTTTTTCTGTTGCACCGTTAGTCCTTTTCCTTCAAAACTATTTAACGCACTCGAAAGTGTCTCTTTTAGTTTTTTCATATTGGCGTCTTTAGCCGCCATTAAACTTTCGAGTTCCGCCAAGCGTTGTGAACTTACTTGCAAATCATTTTTGAGTTTGTTCAGACGATTTTGTTCGGCTGTTAAATCTTTTTCTTTTGAATCTAATTGCGATAAAAGTTCTCTGTTTTTATTCATATTAACTTGCAAAGCGTCGTTGCTGTTTTTCTCTAAAGCGGCATAGGATGCTTGCATGGCTTTGTAATTGTTATTGGCCGAAGTATAGTCTGCTAAGTTTTTATCTCGCTCTAATCGGGTGTCATTCAATTCGCTTTTTATGGCTTCATACGCCATGTCTAAATCGGCTTTCGATTTGATGCAATCATCCGTTTCGTCTTGAATTCTGCGATTTTCTTTTTTAAGATCGGCGTATTTGTTTTCGAGATCTTGGTAGACCTTCTTGGTGACACAAGACGAGGTCAAAACTAGAATGCTTAGTAAAAGTGTTAATGTATATTTCATAGTTCAATTTGTTATTGTTTTTCTATTGTATTGAAAGCCCTAGCCCTGATGGTAGCGGCATCCTTTTGCTGCTTTATCAAGCAGGAAAAGATAAAGCGTACAGCAGGTTCCCGGCTCCTAATCAATCTCTACCATCGATGGACAATGATCGGAATGTTTGGCATCGGGCAATATTATAGCTCTTTTGATACGGTTTTTTAAAGTCTCACTTACCAAACAATAATCGATTCTCCATCCTTTGTTATTGCCTCTTGCGCCAGCTCTATAACTCCACCAGGTGTAATTATGAGGTTCTTTATTTAAAAAACGGAAACTATCAACAAAACCACTTTTCATAAAACCATCAAGCCATGTGCGTTCTTCGGGCAAAAATCCAGAAACTGTTTTGTTGCGAATGGGATCGTGAATATCGATTGCTTCGTGACAAATATTATAATCGCCGCAGATTATTAGATTCGGAATTCCTTTTTTAAGTTCATTGATATAGTTTTGAAAATCATCCATATACATGAACTTATGATCGAGTCGATCGATGTTGGTTCCTGAAGGTAAATATAAACTCATAACGGAAAAATCTTCAAAATCGACGCGTAGGTTTCTGCCTTCAAAATCCATGTGAGCGATGCCGGTTCCGAATTGTACATTAATGGGTTTTACTTTCGAAAGAATTGCTACTCCACTATACCCTTTTTTTTCTGCGGGAAACCAAAAATGATACGGATAACCTGCCAATTCGAAATCGAGTAATGGTATTTGTTCTGGAGTTGCTTTAATCTCTTGCAGACAAATGACGTCGGGATTGGCTTGTTGCAACCACTGGATAAAACCTTTTGAAATGGCGGCTCGAATTCCGTTGACGTTGTAAGAAATAATTTTCATCGTAAGCGTTTATTTTTAGTCTTTCAAATGTAATAAAAAAGGATAAAGTAAAATGGAGTTTTTTGCTATCTTTGTTTCAGTCTCGATAAACAAAAACACACATGGGTTTAGTTACCGCTAAAGAAGTTGCCAAAGCAATACACGCCGATAAATATGGGGTTTTAGGAACTTTTGCTGGTTGGTTGATGATGAAAGTACTCAAAATTTCTACCCTTAATGATATTTACGACAGAAACAAGCATCTTAAAGATGTTCCGTTTCTAAACGCTATTTTGGATGAGTTTCAAATCAAATTTGAAATTCCAGAAGAAGACTTTAAACGATTGCCAAAAGACGGTGCTTATATTACTATTTCCAATCATCCTTTAGGTGGCATTGATGGTATTTTGCTATTGAAATTGATGTTAGAAAGAGAGCCTAATTTTAAAATTATTGCTAATTTCTTATTGCATCGTATCGACCCAATGAAACCGTATATTATGCCGGTCAATCCTTTCGAAACGCATAAAGACGCTAAGTCGAGTGTTATAGGAATTAAAGAAACCTTACGCCATTTGAGTGATGGAAAACCATTAGGAATGTTTCCGGCAGGAGAAGTTTCTACCTATAAAGACGGTAAATTGATGGTAGACAAAGCTTGGGAAGAAGGCGCAATTAAAGTCATTCGCAAAGCCCAAGTCCCGGTGGTTCCTATTTATTTTCATGCAAAAAACAGTCGATTATTTTATTTGCTTTCGAGTTTAAATCCGACACTAAGAACCGCTAAACTTCCTTCTGAATTGTTAACCCAAAAAGATCGTGTGATTAAAGTTCGTATTGGAAAACCAATTTCTGTAGCCGAACAAAATGAGCATAAGACTATTGAAGATTATTCGGAATTCTTAAGAAAGAAAACCTATATGTTGGCAAATTCTTTTGAGAAAGATATCCCTTTTTTGTCCGCACCCAATCTTAATAATTTGAAACTTCCTAGGAGTCCAAAGGAAATAGCCACTCCAGCGAATCATGAAAAAATGGTAGCTGAAGTAGCGAGTTTAAGAAATTCGGATTCGAGATTAACGCATAGTAAAAACTATGAAGTTTTTTTTACAAAGGCGGATCAAATTCCAAATATACTGCATGAAATTGGACGTTTGCGTGAAGTTACTTTTAGGGAAATAGGAGAAGGCACCAACAATTCTATCGATTTAGATAAATACGACCAATACTACCACCATTTGTTTTTATGGGATGAAGAAGCACAACAAATTGCGGGAGCGTATCGAATGGGATTAGGTTCTGAGATTTTTAAAAAATACGGAATTGACGGTTTTTATTTGCAAGAATTGTTTCGGTTTGAACCAGAATTGTTCGACATGATGAGCAAGTCGATTGAGATGGGAAGGGCTTTTATTTCTAAAGAATATCAGTTGAAACCAATGCCTTTATTCTTGCTTTGGAAAGGAATTGTTCACACGACTTTACATCATCCAGAGCATAAGTTTTTGATTGGTGGTGTGAGCATTAGCAACCAGTTTACGGATTTTTCCAAATCGTTGATGATTGAGTTTATGAAATCGCATTATTATGACCCGTATATCGCACAATATATTACGCCAAAAAAGGAATTTCGTGTGAAGTTGAAAGACGCCGACAAGGATTTTATTTTTGACGAAGCCGAAGCTGATTTGGTGAAATTTGATAAGATTATTGATGAAATTGAACCAGGAACTTTAAGACTTCCTGTATTGATTAAAAAATACATCAAACAAAATGCGCGAGTCGTTGCATTTAATGTAGACCCTTTGTTTAACAACGCTATCGATGGATTGATGTATATACGAATTGCAGATTTGCCGGAAAGCACTATGAAACCAGTGATGGAAGAATTTCAAGCAGAACTCGAACGAAAATTGGCAGAAAAAGGAGAAAAGATTTAAATCTATTCTGTTAGTGGATTCTCCATGGTGGATTTTTTCTGTTGACACCTGCATAAAACAATATCAACTGATTATTGTCTAAATCTTTTATTCTTGCTTCACGCCAAAACCATGGTTTGTCGTTGGGTAATTCTTCAAAAACAAATCCTTTTTGGAGGAGTTCAGCCACTTTTTGATCTAGATTTTCATTTTCAAAATACAGCCATGTTCCGCCGTTATTGGGAATTGATGATTGATGAAGTGAAAAAGTTGTTTCGCCATTCAAACATTCAAATCGGGCGTAATTTGGAAGTGATTTTACAATCAAACGCAATCCTAAGTTTTCGTAAAAAAGAATTGATTTTTCTACGTCAGCAACGGAAATTGTAATTTGATTTAAATTCATTAAAACCAACCTTTTTTATTGACTTGATACATGTGGTAGAATTCCTCATCTGTTTTTGTCAAGTAGATGATTCCTTCTATTAAGCCAATAAAACTTCCTATTCCACAGGTGCAAATTGAAATTACAATCTGAATAATTCCTTCGTTGGTGTAGCCTAATATAAATTTATGCACGCCTAGACCTCCTAATAAAATTCCAGTAATTCCAGC
This sequence comes from Flavobacteriaceae bacterium, assembly GCA_947461795.1. GTDB lineage: Bacteria > Bacteroidota > Bacteroidia > Flavobacteriales > Flavobacteriaceae > Flavobacterium. Next base: position 12,314 of record CANHMG010000028.1, read on the forward strand.
GATAACTCTTTTATTTTCAGGTTTAAATTGAGGTCCTTGGGGTTGGTTCCAGTCTTCGTTTTTAATTTCTTCCATAGAATTGAATGTTATATTGATTCTATAAAAATATAAAATTTATTGAAACACACTATCGATAGGTTCCCAAAGTTCTATTTTATTTCCTTCAGGATCAAGTATCCAACCAAATTTACCGTAGTCGTAGGATTCCATTTCACCAACAATCGTTATTCCTTCTTGTGCTAATTGTTGTAACAGCGTTTCTAAATTAGACACACGGAAATTTTGCATGAATTGTTTTTCGCTAGGCTGAAAATAAGTTGTGTCTTCTTTAAATGGTGACCATTGCGTTGAGCAATTCTTTCCGTTATTGTCTTTCCACCAAAATGTAGAACCGTATTCGTCGGTTTTTAGCCCTAGATATTTGCCATACCAAGCAACTAATTCCTTTGGATTTGCTGCTTTGAAAAACACACCTCCAATTCCCGTAACACGTTTTTCTTCTACTACATCAGTCTCCAAACCAAAATATTTTTCTTTGATTTTATCAACGATAACTTGTGCTAATCGCACTTGACTTTCGAATGTCCAACCTGCAATATGAGGGGTAAGCAGTACTTTCTTGGAACGCAATAAATACTGATAAGCCTCTGGTAATTTGTCTTCATTCAAAGTTTCGAATGATAAATTCTCATATTCTATAACATCCAATCCAGCGCCTAAAATTTTACCCGATTTTAATGCTTCTACCAAATCGGAGGTTACTACATTTTTCCCTCTTGACGTATTGAGCAACCAAAATGGCTTCTGAAACGCATGGATAAAATCACGATTCATCATCGCATTCGTTTCGTTTGTCCAGGGAATATGCAAACTAACCACGTCTGCTTTTTGTTGCAACTCTTCTAAAGAAACTTGTTTTGCGTTTGCATCTCCTACACCTAAAAGAATATCATAAAACAACACCTCTACTTCAAAACCACGGAGTTTTTTCGCGAAAACTTTACCCATATTACCATATCCGATGATTCCAACAGTTTTCCCGTCGAGTTCGTGACCACGGTTACTTTCTCGGTTTCGTTGACCATTTCGAATTTCAGAATGAGCTGTATTCAAATGATTAAAAAGTGACAGTAACATCCCTAAAGTATGCTCTCCAACTGCGTTTCGATTGCCTTCTGGTGCGGCTATTAACGTTATGTTTTTGGTAGTTGCATATTCACAGTCGATGCTTTCTAAACCAGCGCCTACTCGAGCAATGAATTGTAAATTGGTGGCTTTGTCGATAAATTTTTTATCAATATTAAAACGACTTCGAATGACGATGCCTTGATATTCGTGGATTTTTTCTTCTATTTTTTCCTTTGAAGATGTAAAATCTTCGTCGTTGACAAACCCAAGAATTTCTAATTGTTCTTTAAGAATAGCATGATTGCTGTCGATATGGAGAATTTTAATTGATGGTGTAGTCAATGTTTTCAGTTTTAAAATTCAAAGTTATTAAAAAGAAGTTTAGAAATCGATGGTGATTTTATTGATTCTTAAAGTTATTTTATACATTCGTATTTCTTAGGTATAACTATTTTTTTATAGAAATTTAACTCCCTGCTTTAAAACAATGCTTTTTAACTCAATAGATTTTGCTGTCTTCTTACCCATTGTTTTTATTTTGTATTGGTTTGTCACTTCGAAAAACCTTAAAATACAAAACGGTTTAATTGTACTTTCTAGTTTTATTTTTTATGGTTGGTGGGATTGGCGTTTTTTGTCTTTACTGCTTTTTAGTTCATTTGTGGATTTTGGAGTTGGATTGGCTTTACAAAACGAAAACAACCTTCATAAAAGAAAAATACTTCTGGGAATAAGTTTGTTTTTCAATTTAGGATTGTTAGCCTTTTTTAAATATTTTAATTTTTTTATTGACAATTTTAAAGCTGCTTTTACCTTTTTCGGACACTCAATTAATACCCCATCCTTAGACATTATCCTCCCCGTTGGGATTAGTTTTTATACTTTTCAAACCTTAAGTTATGGCATCGATGTGTATCGTAGAAAATTAGAACCTACAAAAGATCTTGTTGCTTTTTTAGCCTTTGTGAGTTTTTTTCCACAACTCGTTGCGGGACCAATAGAAAGGGCGACTCATTTACTTCCGCAATTCTATTCTAAAAGAGTATTTAATTATGACAAAGCAGTCGATGGAATGCGACTTCTTTTATGGGGGTTTTTTAAAAAAATTGTCATTGCTGACAATGCTGCTTTGTATGTAAATGATATTTTCGAAAATTATTTCAATTATTCTGGAGGTACATTAATTTTAGGAGCTGTATTGTTTTCCTTTCAGATTTATTGCGATTTTAGTGGATATTCTGATATAGCAATTGGGTTGTCTCGCCTTTTTGGGTTCGACTTAATGCGAAATTTTAAATACCCCTATTTTTCAAAAAATGTATCTGAATTTTGGCAGAGATGGCATATGTCATTGACGTCTTGGTTTCGAGATTACTTGTATTTGCCTTTAGGAGGGAATAAAGGAAATCTTCTTTTTAAAATAAGAAATGTAGCAATTGTTTTTCTTGTTAGTGGATTTTGGCATGGAGCCAATTGGACATTTTTATTTTGGGGGTTTATAAACGCCTTATTTTTTATACCGTTGGTAATCTTAAAGAAAAACACATTAAAAATTGAAACTTTTAAAAAAGAAACAATTCTACCTGGTATTAAGGAAGTATTTCAAATAGGATTTACCTTTTCATTAATCACTTTTAGCTGGATATTTTTTAGAGCAGAAAATCTAGCACATGCTTTTTTATACATCAAGGGTATTTTCAACTTCAATAAATTTTTTGAAATTCGATCTCAATTGACTTATTCTACTTCAATCATTCCGTTGTTATGTTATATTACTTTTTTTATGGTATTGGAATGGATAAGCAGGCATAACGAACATGTTGTCCATCCCTATATTATGCAAAACAAGTGGTATTTAGTGTTTATTAGATTCTCTTTGTATTTTTTCATTTTGTTACTCATAATAATGAACATAAAAAATGAAGCCAGTGATTTTATTTATTTCCAATTTTAAACACTAAAAATGAGACAGTTTTTAATAAAAATGTTGGCTGTTTTTATCGTTTTCTATATAGCATTGTTATTGTTGCAATCTTACATAGACAATCGATTACAAAACTCAAAAAATCCTTTTTATTACGATTGGAATTTATTGATGAAAGGGAAAATTAATGCCCCAATGATTTTTAAAGGAAATTCAAGAACTGAGGTTCATTATGACACCCAAATAATCGAAAAAAACACTGGAATATCTTCCTATAATCTTGGAATTGCTGGGACTTCATTAGCCATTGAGCAAATTCGTTGGAAAAGTTATCTAGCCCACAATAAATCACCAAAAATAGTAGTTCAAAATATCGACCTCTATGCCTTATCCAATAAACCGATTGCCTATAAAAATCAATACTTGCCTTATTATTCTGATTCTGTATTTTTTGAGGAATTAAAAAAAATTGACACGACTGTTCTCTATGAAAAATATATTCCGATGAGTAAATATCGAGGCTCAATAGCTCTTTTATCTGAAGAGTTTGGAATCGCTAGAAATACCAATAAAATTACACAAAAAACAAAAGGATATTTGAAACACTCCGCCAAGTGGAATTTCAATTTGGCGAATATGAAAAAAGCAATCCGGAAAAATAACAACCGTTTTAAAACTTCTGAAATTGAATTTCAACTTCAAGTTTTACAAAACATTATTAAAGACTGCCGAGCAATAAACGCAACATTAATTTTGGTATGGGCACCTCAATATTATGAACTCAGCGCAATTCAAGAGCCGACACTTCACAAAATAAAAAATCAAATAAGACAAATCGCACTTGAAAATAAAAACGTCCTGTTTTGGGATTTTACTAAAGATTATATTACTAAAGACAAAAAATATTTTTACAACTCTTTTCACATGAACGATGTTGGAGTAGCAATATTTTGTCGTCAATTTTCTGATTCCTTAAATGTATTTCAAAAAAAATCTATTCCTTAATTTTTTGAAGTGACGTTTTAATTCCTTTAATCAAAGAAGAACTAAAACCTTGATGTTCCATTTCGTTGAGACCGACAATCGTACAACCTTGAGGTGTAGTCACTCTATCGATAAGTTGCTCTGGGTGAATTTTTTCTTCCAACAACATTTTAGCAGCACCTTTTGCAGTTTGAGCAGCGATGGCAAGTGCCGTTTGAGAGTCGAAACCGATTTCAATTCCGGCTTGCATGGAAGCGCGGATATAACGTAAGGCATAAGCGGTTCCACATGCGCCTAAAACTGTTGCGGCATCCATCAATTTTTCTTCGATTATGGGAGCGGTTCCGAGTTGTTGAAACATTTCAATTATGGGTTTTGCAGCATTTTTATCTTTTTCTGTAAAGGAAATACAAGTAGCAGATTCGCCAAATTGAATAGCAATATTCGGCATAATTCGAATAACACTGCAGGAATTTTGGGCGTTTTTTTGAATGTTTTCTATCAAATAACCACTCACCGCTGAGACAATAACTTTGTTGGCAATAAAAGGAGTGATTTCGTTTAAAACACTTTCAACTTGATAGGGTTTTACCGTTAGAATGATTACATCAGCTTTTTCAATTTCATATGTATTGGAATTGGAAACTGTAATCCCTTTTTGCTCCAAATATTGAATACTTTCCGTATTTCTTCTGGTAATTTTTACCGAATTATTGGTAGTATAATTGGTGATTCCTAATGCGATGGCAACACCTAGATTACCTCCGCCTATGATATGTATTTTCATGGGTTTGAATTTAAAATCCTAAAATCAATTTAGCGATAGAAAAATATATCAGAATACCGCAGATATCATTACTTGTTGTGATAAATGGTCCTGTTGCTAATGCTGGGTCGATGCCAAATTTATCTAATAGAAGCGGAATAAATGTGCCTATTAAAGAAGCGATAATTATTACTGAGATTAGCGCTATTGTTACTATTATTCCAATGATAAATTCAACATTCAAAAGAAAATGACTTCCTAGAAAAAGGATAATTGCTAATATTACTCCATTTAACAAACTCAATGAAACCTCTTTGATTAAACGATTGAATAAAGAACCACTTAAAGTGTCATTGGCCAAACCCTGCACGATTATCGCAGAAGATTGAACACCTACGTTTCCAGCCATTGCGGCAATCAATGGTGTGAAAAAGAATAAATTACCGTGTAATACCATGGCTCCTTCAAATAATCCCAAAACACGTACCGTAATGAATCCTCCTAAAAGTGCTAAAACCAACCAAGGCAAACGCGCTTTGGTAAGTTCTAATATACTATCATCCGCTTCAACATCTTGAGAGATACCCGCGGCTAATTGGTAATCTTTGTCAGCTTCGTCTTTAATTACATCAACGATATCATCGATAGTTACACGTCCGACTAATCTTCCTAATTCATCCACAACAGGTATAGCCTCTAAGTCGTATTTTTGCATGATACGAGCTACTTCAACGTCATCAGTATCTACTTTAACATAATTTAATTTACTAATGTAAATATCTCGAATTGGTGTTTTTGTAGAGGTCGTTAATAAATCTTTCAAAGACAAACGCCCTTTCAATCGATCTTCATCGTCAACTACATAAATCGAATGTACCCGGGAAATATTTTCTGCTTGAATCCGCATTTCTTTTACACAGGTTAGTACATTCCAATTTTCATTGACTTTCACTAACTCTTTATGCATAATTCCCCCTGCGGTATCTTCGTCGTAACGCAATAGTTCGACGATATCCTTTGCGTGTTCGACATCTTGAAGCTCCGAAATAACTTCCTCTTTTCTGACTTGAGACAATTCTGCGATAATATCTGCGGCATCATTCGTCTCCAATTCATCTAGCTCTTCAGCAATTTCTTTAGGAGATAATCTACTAAGTATGTTTTCTCGTAAGTCATCCTCTAATTCGAGCAGTATTTCTGCTGTTTTCTCACTATCGAGAACTTTAAAAATATAGGTGGCTTCATCAAAATCAAGCTCGTCTAAAATTTCAGCAATATCAGCATGGTGCAAGTCATTTAATAAAATGCCGAGTTGCGTGTCGTCATTTTTTTTAATTAACTGCTCTAGTTGTTGAATTAGATCTTTGCTGATTTTAAACTCCATCGGCTTCTATTTTTTGAGTTAAACCAATGAACTGCTCATACGACAATTGTTCTGGTCGGAGGTCAAAGATAATATCTTCTCTTAAAATATCAGATAAATTTAAAGTTTTTAAACTGTTGCGCAACGTTTTTCTACGTTGTTGAAAAGCGGTTTTCACTACTGTAAAGAATAATTTTTCTCCACAGGGCAATATGAAATTATCTTTTCTACGCAAACGTAAAACTCCTGATTTTACTTTTGGTGGTGGAATAAAAACGTCTTCATTTACGGTAAATAAATATTCCGCATCATAAAATGCTTGCACTAAAACGGATAGAATTCCATAGGCTTTGCTTCCTTTTTTTTCGCAAATCCGCTGGGCAACTTCTTTTTGAAACATGCCAGAAAACTCTGGGATTTGTTGTCTCATTTCGAGCATTTTAAAAACAATTTGCGTGGATATATTATAGGGGAAATTACCTATGATGGCAAATGGTTTCCCTTCAAAAACTTCGTTGATATTGTATTTTAGAAAATCTTTAGAAATAATTTTACCGTGTAATTTTGGATAATTATTTTCGAGATAGGTTACCGATTCAGTATCGATTTCAATCACATAGGTTGTGGTTGGTTTTTCTAATAAATATTTTGTCAACACACCCATTCCAGGTCCGATTTCTAGAATATCATTATAGCCTTCAAAATTTAAAGTGTCGGCTATGGCTTGAGCGATGCTTTCGTCTTTAAGGAAATGTTGTCCGAGATGTTTTTTGGCTGTTACTTTTTCCATGTTAGGTTTTTTTGCTCGCACTCGAGCGTTAGCGAACTGACGAAGTAAAGACGCAGAGGCGCAAAGCTTATTTACTAGTTACTATTAGGCCAAAATTCTGAAATCACTTCGAGTTCGGTTCGAAAAACCATCATTTTATCAGCAAACAATCGCAAGGCTTCATCACGCAAACGAGGCGCATCGTCTTGATAGTATTTGTCGAGTGTGGCTTTACTATCTGTAGCATATTGAGTAGCATAAGTCGTTCCTCCCATTTCTTCTTCTATAAGTACTTTAACCATTCTTGCTGAAGAAAATTTTCCTGTTGCTAATACCTCAGGAATGTGTTTGTCTTGCATCCAATGCAACCATTGGTCGTGAACGCTATCGTCGATGTTGATAGTGACGTTGTATAGTATCATATTTGGATTATTGGATGGTCGGATAGTTGGATGGTTGGAAATCTAATTCCCTAACAATCCAAAAGTCTAACAATCTATTTATAATGTCGTATCGCCTCGCAATTGTCTGAATTTTTTCCTCGCATCAGTAAAATAAATACTGTCTTCGTGGTGAAAAATAATTTGCTCGTAATACGATTTTGCTTTCTCGATATCTTTAAATTGTTTGTTATAGATTTCCGCTGCAAAATAATAGGCTTCATCTATATATATTTCTTCTTTATGCTGATTGATAATGAATTGATATTGACTTAAAGCTGAAGTATAATCGCCTAATTTTTCATACATTTTTCCTAATCGATAGAGCGTTACGGTTTCTATTTCTTGCCCTTTAAAACTTTTTAATATGGCTTGATATTGTGTCAAAGCTTCTTGGTTTTTGTTTTGATACACCAAATAATCAGCATGCGCTAGAACTTTCAAAGCAGTTTGGGTTGAATCGGCCACCGTATTGTCATTGATTAAAAGAAAATATTCTAAAGCATCATTAGCAATCAGTTGAGTGGATGCTGATTTTAGCTCTTTAAATTGTTTTTGTGCCCATGTGAAATCGGATTTGAAATAACTGGTTTTAGCAGCTTTCAAACTAGCTTCATGACCGACCACATCATTTTTAAGATCTTCTTCTATTTGAGAATAATAGATTAGAGCTTGATTGAATTTTTCTTCAAATAAGAAAATATCAGCCAACTCCATTTTGACAGCAGCTTTTTGATACTCATTCAAAGGTAAATCTAAAGCTGTTTTTAAAATAGTTTTCCCTTGCTCTGAATTTTTTATATTAAAGCTAATGAAATGAGCTTGAAGTATTTGTAAAGATAACGAATACGGGCTAATGCCAAATTCTTTGAGTAACAATTCTATCTCTGAAGCAATCGTAGGGTACTCTTTTTCAATGGCAGAATCAATGCGTATTTTAGTTAAATACGTATGGGATTCTATTAGTAATTCTAAATCTTTAGTATTGTCTAAAACAAAAGTATAGATTGCAATTGCAGTTTCTTTATCACCATCTTCAACAGCTAATTGCGCTAAATTTAGAATGTTAGAAAACGTTTCTGGATTTCTTTTATAGATCGCTTTTTGTTGAATAAATGCTTTCCCGTATTCCTTTTGTTGTACATAGAACCAATTCAAATAATCATTCCAAAAAACATCTTGATTTTTTTGAGTTCTTAACACTAATGCTTTTCGTAGGGATTCATTGAAATTTACATCGGCGTCTTCGGTCATAAATCGCGTCAATTGAATTTGAATTCCGACATTGTTTTGTGGATTTGTATACGCTTCTGTCAAGAACTTCTCAATCATCATATCGGTATTCCCCAATTGACCATAAAGCTGAGCCATTTGAACATTGACACTTAATTTTGGATTAAGGCTTAATCCCAATTCGTAGGCTTGTAAGGCTAATTCTATCTGTGATTTTCTTTCTAATGTGGTTGCAACATTATAGACTTCGTTCGGGTTTTTTTTGATTTTATCTAAAGCTTGATCGAAATATTTTTTTGCGTTCGAATCGTCTTTCTTTAAAAGATAATTACACCCTAATTCGACCAAAAGATTGGATTGCTGGTATTGTTTATAGCGTTCTTGAATGCTTTTCTCTGCCTCATTAAAAAACCCTAGTTGCTGATAACATTCAATAATTCTTTGAAAATAATAGGCATTATAAGGTTGTAATTTTAGTAACTCTTCGAAACTGATTTTAGCTTTTTCAAAATCTCCTTTGTCAAAATAGTTCTGTGCCAATTGCTCGTTTTGTGAGAAAACGATTCCGGAGCAGCAAAACAGTAAAAGGAAAATTATTTTTTTCATATGCTGATATTTATTGTTTTTTATGGGTCATATGTAATTCGCATATCGTCAATTGGTGTTTATGACTAATCTTAGTTTATGCTCATTTCATGGAGTAGTATTAAAAAACAATGTACTAAAGTAACACAAATGTGTTGAAATTAGTACATCGCTTTAAAAAGATTAACTTTTAGTTGATGATGTCGAATCCGGTGTATTTACGCAATACTTCAGGAATGACAATGCCTTCTGGCGTTTGATAGTTTTCTAAAATACCCGCCAATACTCTTGGCAATGCTAATGAACTTCCGTTAAGCGTATGCGCCAATTGATTTTTACCATTCGAATCTTTGTAGCGTAATTTCAAACGATTTGCTTGAAAGGTTTCAAAATTAGATACCGAACTGATTTCTAACCAGCGATCTTGTGCGGTTGAAAAAACTTCAAAATCATAGGTTAACGACGATGTGAATCCCATGTCGCCGCCACACAAACGTAAAATTCGGTAAGGTAATTTTAGTTCTTGTAATAAGGTTTTTACGTGTTCAACCATACCATCTAAAGCTTCATAGGATTTATCAGGATGTTCGATACGAACGATTTCAACTTTATCAAATTGATGCAGACGATTTAATCCACGAACATGAGCGCCATAAGAACCTGCTTCTCTTCGAAAACAAGGTGTATACCCTGTGCATAAAACTGGTAATTCGTTTTCATTTAAAATGACGTCACGAAACAAATTGGTAACTGGAACTTCAGCTGTAGGAATCAAGTATAAATCATCAATTCCGACATGATACATTTGGCCTTCTTTGTCTGGCAATTGCCCTGTTCCGTAGCCCGAAGCTTCGTTAACTAAATGAGGAACTTGATATTCTTTATACCCAGCTTCAGTATTTTTATCTAAAAAATAGGCAATTAAAGCACGTTGCAATCGAGCGCCTTTTCCTTTATAAACAGGAAAACCAGCCCCTGCGATTTTGACCCCTAATTCGAAATCGATGATGTCATATTTTTTCACTAATTCCCAATGTGGTTGAGCGCCATCGTGTAGTACCGGAATATCTCCTTCTTGAAAAACAGTGATATTCTCTTCTGGAGTTTTACCTTCTGGCACAATATCCGCTGGAAGATTCGGAAGTGTATATAATTTTTGCGTTAAATCATGTGCTAAAGTATCTGCTTTTTCAGAAAGATTTTTGCTTTTTTCTTTTAAAAGAACCGTTTTTTCTTTGAGAATAGCTGCTTTAGATTTTTCGCCATTTTTCATTAATTCCCCAATAGAAGCTGCTAATTTATTCGCTTCAGACAAAACAGCATCCAATTCAACTTGAGTACAACGACGTTTCTCATCCATTTGGATAATTTCTTCAACAACGCTTTTTACGTCTAAATTTCTTTTCCCCAGAGCTTTGATCACTTTTTGTTGGTTCTCTCTGATAAATCCTATTTGTAACATATTCTTCTGTATTTTTTTGGGAGTTGCTCTCCAAATTGCGCTCGCAAATTTAATCAAATGTTTTGGATATGTAGAAGCATTTATAAAAAGTTGAAAGAGTTGTATTTGTTGGGTATTTAAGTAAATTTTAAGCATTTACAGTAAAATTAACACTTGTTTGTTGTAGATTTAAGTAAATTCGCCAAAATATTTTAAACATAATGAAAAACCTCTCGCTATTACTTGTTTTAATTTCTTGTACTTCTGTATTCGGTCAAAGTTTAAATCGTGAATTTGAAGATTTAGTCAATGCTGAAAAAAAGTCTGCACATAAAAGAATGGCTTTAATAACAAATCCGAACACCTATGATTACGACATAACGTACCATCGTTTGCGATTATCAGTAAATCCATTAGATCAATTTATTAGTGGTGAAGTAACAACAAAATACATTGCAAAGGAAAATATCAATACCGTTACATTTGACATGTCCGATGCATTGGAAGTAAGTACTGTAAAACAAAGAGGTGTTAATTTAACATTTACTCGTAGTGGAAATAATGAGCTAACTGTGAATTTGCCTGTAGTTCAAAACACCAATGTTTTAGATTCATTAAGTATCAACTATTCTGGAGTTCCTACTTCTTCTGGATTTGGAGCTTTTTCAGTTGGAAATCATAACGGAAGTCCTGTTTTATGGACATTATCTGAGCCATTTGGTGCCATGGAATGGTGGCCATGCAAACAAGATTTAAATGACAAAGTGAATTCTATTGATGTTTATATTACTACTCCAACAGAATATACCGCTGTTTCTAATGGTTTAGAACTATCTAAAATTGATGCTGGAAATGGTAACTCCGTAACACATTTCCATCACGGATATGCAATCCCTGCCTATTTGATTGCTATTGCAGTTTCAAATTATCAAATCCACAATCAACAAGGTGGGTTAGGAACTGTCGCAAGTCCGTTTTTTCCTATTGTAAATTATATATATCCAGAAACAGCAAGCACTAATATTGCTAGTGTAGCAGTTACACCAGATATTATTAATTTTTATGAATCGGTCTTTGTACCCTATCCCTTTAGAAGTGAAAAATACGGACATTGCCAATTTGGTTGGGGTGGAGGAATGGAGCATACCACAGTTTCTTTTATGACTGCCGATAATACAGGTGCATACAGCAGAGGATTAATAGCTCATGAAATGGGTCATCAATGGTTCGGGGATAAAGTAACATGTGGTTCATGGAAAGATATTTGGTTGAATGAAGGATTTGCAACTTATTTGGCATCCATGGTAATTGAACATTTTGATGGCGATGTTGCTTTTATTGCTGATAAAAATGCAATGATAACAAGCATTACTTCAAATACTTCTGGTGCCATTTATTTAACAGATGCTGAAGCTACTGATGTAAACCGTATTTTCAGTAGCCGTCTAACTTATAAAAAAGGGGCAATGGTGTTGAATATGTTGCGTTTTAAGTTAGGTGACACCAACTTTTTTCAAGGTTTGAGAAATTATTTAAACGATACCGATTTAGCTTATGGATATGCTCTTACACCTGATTTACAAAGTCATTTAGAAGCTACTTCAGGAATAAATTTAACAGAGTTTTTTAATGATTGGGTATACAATCAAGGATATCCAATTTACACTATTTCGGTTTCAAATATAACTCCAGGAGGAGCGCGTATTACTATCAACCAATCGCAATCGAATGCTTCGGTAAGTTTCTTTGAAATGCCTGTTCCCATCCGCTTAACCGGAGATAACGGTCAACAACAAGATTACGTTTTAAATAATACTCTCAGTCCACAACAATTTATTGTGCCTGTTCCTTTTCAAGTTACTGGAGTTATTTTTAATCCTAAAAAAGATATAATTTCAAAAAATAGTTCGGCTACTTTGAGCGCTCCTTCTTTTGAATTAGAAAGTAGTATTGCAGTTTATCCAAATCCAGCAACTACTTTATTAAATCTTGAAATGCCAAATTCAATAGAACTAAAAAATTGTACTATATTCAATGCTTTAGGTCAAAAAATTTATGAATGTCAATCTAAATCTATTCCTGTAGATGGGCTTTCCGTTGGTATGTATACTCTAGAACTGACTACAACAAAAGGTCGCATTCTTAAAAAATTCATAAAAAAATAATCCCAATCAGATATATGCTAAAAAGTAAGGTGAAAACCTTACTTTTGTGCGTTAAAAAGAGAAATAAAATTACACAATGGAAATAGTTATCAAGTTATCTCAATTTTTATTGAGCTTATCCTTACTCATTATACTTCACGAATTAGGACATTTTATTCCCGCTAAATTATTTAAAACTCGAGTAGAAAAATTTTATTTGTTTTTTGATATCAAATATTCTTTATTAAAAAAGAAAATTGGCGAAACCGAATACGGAATTGGTTGGTTGCCTTTAGGAGGTTATGTTAAAATATCTGGAATGATAGATGAAAGTATGGATAAAGAACAAATGGCGCTTCCTCCACAACCATGGGAATTCCGTTCTAAACCAGCATGGCAAAGACTTATCATTATGTTGGGCGGTGTTACAGTGAATTTTATTTTGGCTTTTATCATTTATATTGGAATGGCTTTTTACTATGGCGATTTGTATTTGAATAATAGTGAATTGAAAGACGGAATCGCTGTAACTTCTCCAGTTGGAGAGGAAATGGGTTTTAAAACTGGTGATAAAATTCTTGAAATCGATGGTGAAAAAACAACCAAATTCAATGATATTCCAAATAAAATTTTATTTGCTAAAACGGTTGTAGTGGAACGCAATGGTATTGAACAAAAAATTGTGTTGCCTATTGATTTAATTGATAAGTTATTGAAAGGTGAAAAAAGACCCTTTATAGATTGGAGAGAGCCATTTATGGTTGGAAAAGCGGCAGATTCTTCAGCTAACAAAGCCTTACTCCCAAAAGATATCATTCAATCTCTTGATGGAATACCTACAAAATATGCTGATCAAGTAATTGCAATAGCTCAAACGAAAAAAGATCAAACTCTTAATGCAATTGTATTGCGTGATGAAAAAGAAGTTCCCTTAAAAATTTACATCGACAAAGAGGGAAAACTAGGTATATTTGCGGCTTCTTTTGGAGTGGCAAGTTTAGAAAAATTAGGTTTATACAAATTTAGCAAACAAGAATATGGTTTTTTTGAGTCATTCCCAGTTGGAATTGAAAAAGGGAAAAATCAATTATTAGGATATGGAAAACAATTAAAAGCAATCTTCACACCTAGTACTGGAGCCTATAAAGGTGTTGGCGGATTTAAAGCTATTTTTGATATTTTCCCAAAAACATGGAGTTGGGAAATTTTTTGGAATATTACAGCTTTATTATCCATAATGTTGGGCGTGATGAATTTATTGCCTATACCTGCACTCGATGGAGGTCATGTAATGTTTTTATTATACGAAATAATTACCCGTAAAAAGCCTAGTGATAAGTTTATGGAAAATGCACAAATGGTTGGTTTTGTATTACTTATTACCTTACTGTTGTTTGCAAACGGAAATGATATCTATAAGGCTATTTTTCATAAATAATTTTTTTTAAAAATTTTGCCTAATTTTGTTTGTGTAAATTAATTTTCGCATTATATTTGCACCGCTTTAAAAGTGAATTACACTTTCCTTCTTAGCTCAGTTGGTTAGAGCATCTGACTGTTAATCAGAGGGTCCTTGGTTCGAGCCCAAGAG
>CANHMG010000029.1 GCA_947461795.1 Flavobacteriaceae bacterium
GCTTCTTTTTCTGAACTCATCTTTTCCTTCATTTATTGTACACTTATTTTTCGTAAAAATACTTCTTTTTTCTCAAGTTGCAAGAGTAGATATTGTCGATTTTAAAAATGTTATGAGCATTTTTAGAAAAACTATTTTTTATTTTTAACAGCGTTTATTTTTTTAAAAAAGCGGCCCATTTTTCAAACCGATCAGCATCTTTTAAAGAGAAAAAAGTTTGTGCCATATCAATCGCCATTTCTCTTTTTTGAGTCTCACTTTCACAGATTTGAATTCCAAGTTCATAAATATTTTCTGCTTCTTCGTAGTTTTGGAGTTGGAGTAGCGCAAAACCCATTTCCCGATACAACATAAAATTAGTAGCATCGTGAAGTAAACCTACTTTTAATATTGCTATTGCGTTTTCATAATTTCCAATAGAATTATAGGCAAAGGATAATTCGAAAACAAGGTTTTTTGCTTTAGGATTTATCGCAAAAGCTTTCATTAAATAGGGTATAGCTAAATTACTTTTATTAACTTTATTGTAATGATACCCTAGCAAAACGTAGTCTTCTGCGGTTTTCACTTTGTCATCATAGAGTTTAAGCCATTGAGGTTTTTCTGGCAAATTTAAAGATTCTATTTGATCGGAAGTCACTAAATAGAGTAAAGGATTTTTTGCGTCTAATTTACTTTTTAGGATGAAGTTTTGCGAATTGTTTTTCAATACCCAATTAAGATCCGAGTCAATAACAAGTTCACCATAATAGGTAATAGAAAACCCTATTATTTCATCTAAATATACATATCCCAAAAGATACTTATTGACAGCTTTATTATTATTGGGCAAAACAACCCAATGGTCTACGGCGTCAATGTATTCTGTTTCGAATTGGATATTGGGTTGTTTACTTATTTGCCCTAAAATTAAAGAGGAATAAAAATGGAATATGGCGAGTATAAAAAATCTTTTTGGCATGATTCGACAGTATGTTTCAATTTTATATATCAAACCTAAATATTTAAATATTTTATATTGTATAGATTTTCTACATTAATTGTTAAAATTTAATAATTCAAAAAGTCTATTTGCATGAACGCAATGGTTTTAGAGTATTAAAAAGAAAATTATTTAGTACTTTTGGCAAAAATTTTTTTGAAATGGAAAAAATTATATCGTACCCTATATCAACAATAGCAATACTATTGTTTCTTTTGGGTTTGATTATTTTTCATCCTATTCAATGGATTTGTTTTAACCTATTCGGATACCAGGCTCACAAAAAAAGTGTCGATTATTTGAATTTATATTTGTTGCGTATCACACTTATTTTAGGGACAACGTATAAAATAGAGAATCGAGAATCAATACCTGAAAATGTTCCATTAATTTTTGTTGCCAATCATCAAAGTTTGTATGACATTATTGGGATTATTTGGTTTTTGAGAAAATTTCACCCCAAATTTGTTAGCAAAAAAGAATTGGGAAAAGGAATTCCAAGTATATCCTACAACTTACGTCATGGAGGATCTGTTTTAATTGATAGAAAAGACCCAAAACAAGCCATTCCAACCATAAAAAAATTAGCCGAATATATCGAATTACACCATCGAACTGCTGTAATTTTTCCAGAAGGAACTCGAAGTAAAACTGGAAAACCGAAAGAATTTGCACAAAGTGGGTTAAAAATATTATGTAAATACGCTCCGTCAGCGTATGTGATTCCAATATCTATTAACAATTCTTGGAAATTTGTAAAATATGGCTTTTTCCCTTTTGGTTTAGGAAATCGTATTATCTTTACCATTCACAAACCATTAGCTGTTAAAGATTTTACTTTTGAAACCTTAATGGAGAAAACAGAAAATTCAATAATTCAAGCAATAAAAATATAATTACCAAACAATGTCTATAAAAAACATACGTCTAGAAGTGATGCAATTTCTAGAAAATAAAGTAGAAGGATTCATGGATGAATACTTGATTCCTGTAGAAAAAATATGGCAGCCCTCTGATTTTTTACCCAATTCTGAAAGCGATACCTTTTTCGAAGAAGTAAAGGAATTACGTGAATTAGCAAAAGATTTACCCTATGATTTTTGGGTAGCTATGGTAGGAGACACCATTACCGAAGAAGCTTTGCCTACCTACGAATCCTGGTTGATGGATGTAGAAGGCGTTGATAATGTAGAGCGAAACGGTTGGTCAAAATGGGTTCGCCAATGGACAGGTGAAGAAAACCGACATGGTGATGTTTTAAATAAATACTTGTATTTGTCGGGCCGTGTAAATATGCGCGAGGTTGAAATTACAACCCAACATTTAATCACTGACGGGTTTGATATTGGAACCGGAAGAGATCCTTATAAAAATTTCGTGTATACTTCTTTCCAAGAATTAGCCACATATGTTTCTCATAATAGAGTGTCGCAATTGGCAAAAACCTATGGAGATAATAAATTATCTAAAATGTGTAAAATGATTGCTGGAGACGAAATGCGTCACCATCATGCGTATAGTGAATTTGTGACTCAAATTTTTAAAGTTGATCCAAGTGAAATGATGTTGGCGTTCAATCACATGATGAGAAATAAAATCACAATGCCAGCAGGATTTTTAAGAGAATCAGGACAACAAATCAGTGCTGCTTTCGAACAGTTTTCAAATTCTGCTCAACGAATCGGAGTTTATACAGCCAATGACTATGTAGATATTATGCAAAAACTCATCGATAAATGGGAAATAGATAAAATCACTGGTTTGACGGATGAAGCCGAGAAAGCAAGAGATTATTTGATGAAACTTCCCGGAAGAATGGCAAAAGTTTCTGAGAGAATGGTGATTCCTCAAGATTCATTTATTTTTAAATGGGTAGAGCCTGCTGTAGCGAGATAAAATTCCAATATTGAATACACAATAACGAATGTTGAATTTTGAAGTGTACGCGCTTCAAAATTCAACATTTTTTAATATAAAAATAATGAACCATTTGGATATAATTTCTAAAACCATCACGTTTGTAAAACAACAATTGGCGAATGCCGAAGGCGGACACGATTGGTTTCACATCGAGCGAGTGTATAAAAATTCCTTGTTGATTGCTCAATCTGAAAATTGTGACGAAACCGTCGTGAAATTAGGTGCTTTACTTCATGATATCGCCGATAGTAAATTTCATAACGGCGACGAAACCATCGGACCTAAAGTAGCTAAAGATTTTTTAGAAAAAGAAGCAGTAGATGATGCGACGATTAAGCATGTTTTGAACATCATCGAAAATATTTCCTTTAAAGGAGGCAATTTTGATAAAAACTTCACTTCCAAAGAATTAGAAATCGTACAAGATGCCGACAGACTTGATGCAATTGGAGCCATTGGAATTGCCAGAACTTTCAACTACGGTGGATTTAAAAATAGACCGTTATACAATCCGACAATTGCGCCAAATCTTCACATGACGAAAGAAGAATACAAGTCAAGTGAAGCACCAACACTCAATCATTTTTACGAAAAATTACTTTTGCTGAAAGAGAAAATGAATACTGAAACCGGAAAGCAAATCGCGCAAGAACGCCATCATTTTATGGAAACATTCTTGTCACAGTTTTATGCGGAATGGGATGGAGAGAAGTAAAAATGAATTCTAATTTCCTTTAAATTCCGCTTTCCTTTTCTCCAAAAATGCCGTCGTTCCTTCTTTAAAATCTTCTGTTCCAAAGCATTTTCCAAACGATTTAATTTCAGTTTCATAACCGTTAACGCCATCTTTAAAATTGGCATTCACAGCCTTAATCGCTTGACTTATTGCTACAGGGGAATTTTTTAATATTCGTTCAGCGATGCCATTGCAAAAAGCCAAAAGTTCCTTTTGAGGCACCACATGATTAACTAATCCAACTCGATAAGCATCTTCTGCAGTTATCATTCCGGCTGTCATTATCATTTCCATAGCACGTCCTTTACCGACTAATTGTGGTAGTCTTTGAGTTCCTCCATATCCTGGAATAACCCCTAAGGAAACTTCGGGCAATCCCATTTTAGCATTATCCGAAGCCACTCTAAAATGACAAGACATCGCCAATTCTAATCCACCACCTAAAGCAAAACCATTCACCGCAGCAATTACAGGAGTACGCAGTTTTTCTACAAAATCGAACAACAATTCCTGTCCTTGAGCTGCCAATTGCGCACCTTCTTCAACTGAGAAATGGGCGAATTCAGCAATGTCTGCGCCGGCAACAAAAGCTTTTTCTCCAGTTCCGGTGAGTATAATTACTCTCGTTGCAGGATCTAACTCCAAAGTGTTAAACGCGTGATGCAATTCTTGAATAGTTACTACATTGAGTGCATTGAGTTTTGTTGGGCGATTGATGGTAATGGTTGCAACAAAACCGTCATAGGTAACGAGAATATTTTCGTAGTTCATAGTTTAAGAGTGTATTAGTGGAAGCGCCACCATAAATGTAGTACCTTTTCCGTGTTCTGATTCAAATGTAATTGTTCCTTTGTAATTTTCAATAATGTTTTTGATAATTCCTAAACCTAATCCCATTCCACTGTTTTTGGTGGTGAATTTCGGTTCGAAAATTTTATCAATAAATTGATCTTCGATGCCTATTCCGTTATCTTTAACCAAAATAATCACTTCATTTGGATGCCTTCTTACAGAGACTAAAACTGATTTGTGTTCTTGATTTTCAGGAATAGATTGAATGGCGTTTTTTACCAAATTGGTAATAATTCGAATCAATTGGGTGCGATCCATTTTGGAAATTATTTCACTTTCCTCACTTTCAAAAACAAGATAGTCTTCATTGAATATATCTAAGGCCAACTCTACGACTTCGACTACATTTAAGGTCTCGTTCTGTTGCGCAGGCATCGAAGCAAAATTCGAAAAGGCTGAAGCTACGGCACTCATCGTGTCTATTTGTTGAATTAAAGTTTCAGAGTAATCTTTAATTTTTTGTTTCAATTCTGGATCGTTTGCATCAAACTTTCGTTGAAAACTTTGCACAGTTAATCGCATGGGTGTCAACGGGTTTTTGATTTCGTGCGCGACTTGTTTTGCCATTTCGCGCCACGCTTCTTCACGTTCGCTTTGCGCCAATTTCACAGCACTTTTTTCGAGTTCATCAACCATTCCGTTATAGGCTTTAATCAGTAAATTGATTTCCTTACTATTGGCTTCTAAAACAATTTTCTCGTTTTTCTGATTCAAACTGGTTTCCCTTAATTTGTCGGAAATGGTTTTAAGAGATTGTGTGATATAGGAAGATAAAAAATACGCCAAAGCAAAAGCGATCAACAACATGAAAGCATAGACTTGACCTAAACGAATTAAGAAACTTTGCAATTCTTTTTCATAAAAACCATCGTCTTCTACATACGGTAAGTTGAGAATACCAAGTGGTTTGAATTTCTCATCTTTAATCTGACTATAAGAAGAACGGTTTTTGACTCCGTCGATATTCTTGATATCAACGTATCTTTTTTCGATAGAAGATTGCACCAATTTTAAAATGTATTTCGGAATTGGAGGCGAAACACTATCAATTGAGAAAGAAGCTTTAGAGGATTTGAGTAACTTTCCGTTTAAATTATAGATGTTAATTTCGAGGTTGTGAATTTGTGCTAATTCATGAATTTTATCTTTAAAAATCAAACCTAAATTTCGAGAAGTTAATGGATAAGTAGTTGTAGACAGTACATAATTGATGTGTTCTTTAATGGCGGTTTCTTTCCGCTCTAATCGTTCTTGATGGTAATCTTTGGCTTCGTTTTTAAATTGTATTATCGAAATAGAAGCCATCAATATGGAGGCAATCAAAATCAATACAATCATCGAAAGGAAAATCCTAATTCGTAAGGAAAGCATTGACATTTTGAATTTTGCAGCCATTTCTAGGATTGATTACGTTCTCGAATTTTTTTATAAAATTTAAATCCAAGCATGATCAGAATAGAAAAGATAACTATTCCAATTACTCCATAAATCCAATTCACAGCATTTTTTAAAATCACAAGAAAAACAACTGCAAATAGAATAATTGTAGCGCCTTCATTCCAGATGCGCATAAAGTTAGAAGTATGTTTTACTTCATCATGTTGCAATTGTTTGTAGATAAGGTGACATTTCCAATGGTATGAATATAATAAGAATACAAATCCTAATTTTACATGCATCCATGGCATTTTTAACCAAGCACTTCCTAAATCCGTAAAGAACAACATCCAATAGGCAAAGAAACTTGCCAAAATTGCGGATGGCCAAGTGATGATAAACCACAATCGATACGTCATTATTTTGTATTGTTTTTGCAATATTTCCTTTTCTGGAGACGGTTTTTCGGAGGCTTCAATTTGATACACAAACAACCGAACAATATAAAACAATCCTGCAAACCACGTTATGACGAAGATGAGATGTAACGATTTGAGGTAATTGTAAAGTTCCATGTTGTTTATTTAGAGGCCCAATCTTTAATCCATTCACTCACCGTTGCACACCATTCATCGCCATCATTCATACAAGGAATGGCCATAAATTCTTCGCCTCCGTGAACTTTAAATTCATGATTGGCTTCCATCGCAATTTCTTCCAACGTTTCTAAACAATCTGAGACGAAAGCGGGAGTTACAACAGCTAATTTCTTGATTCCTTTTTCTGGCATTTTATTGACTTCAACATCCGTATAAGGTGTCAGCCATTTGTCGCCCGCTAATCGAGATTGGAATGTTTGGCTGTATTTTCCTTCTGGAATTCCAAGGTATTCAACAACTTGTCTGGTCGTTTCATAACATTGATGACGATAACAGAATTCGTGCGCAGGCGATGGCGTTACACAACATGAACCATCGATTTTGCAATGCGATTTGGTGATGTCAGTCTTGCGAATATGCCGTTTTGGAATCCCGTGATACGAAAACAATAAATGGTCATATTCGAAAGTGTCTAAGTGTTTTTTAATTGAATTTGCTAAGGCTTTGATGTATCCTGGTTTATTATAAAATGCAGGAACGATGGTAAATTTCATTTCAGGGAAATGCTTCTCACGCAACTCTTCTGCCAAAACTAAAATTGTGGTCGTAGAGGCCATGGCGTGCTGCGGATATAAAGGAAAAAGCATCACTTCGGTAACGCCTTTGTCTTTTAATTCTTGTAAGCCTTTTAGGATCGAAATCGTACCATAACGCATGGCTAACGCCACAGGAACATCTACTTGAGCTTGCACTTTCTTGGTCATTCTTTGAGAAATCACCACCAAAGGCGAACCTTCGTCCCACCAAATTTTGGCGTAAGCTGCTGCGGATTTTTTTGGACGTGTTTGAAGAATGATACCGCGAACTAATAAAGCGCGCAGCAAAAACGGAACATCGATGACAAATCGATCCATTAAAAATTCATCTAAATATGGCTTAACAGCTGCCGGTGTTGGACTCTCAGGCGAACCCAAATTAACTAATAAAACTCCTTTCATGGTATAATTTTCAATTGCTAAATGTACTAAACTTCTTTTTTACGTATTCGGGTTCAACGCCATTAAATATTTTTTGGGCGTGGTGGCAAATTTCTTTTTGAAAGCTGCGATAAAGTGACTGCCGGTGCTGTAGCCGATTTTTAATCCAACTTCATTGACATTATAGGAACCGCTATCCAATAACCGGCGCGCCATATCCATTTTGTAGTCGAACAAAAAGCCATAGACCGTGTCGCCATAAATTTGTTTGAAGCCCATTTTGAGTTTCTTCAAATTCAAACCAACTTGATCCGCCAAATCTTGAAGACTTGGTGGTTCCGCCATGTTAGCGATGACAATATCTTTGGCTTTTCGGATTTTCATGACGTTGTCTTCGTCAATCAAAAACGGACATTGTTCTGCGTCTGGATCTTCCGTTTTATTAAAATACAAACTCAGCAGTTCGTAGCCTTTGCCTTTGTAATATAAGTTTTTGATGGATGGATGCAGATTATAATGAAACAATTGACTTAAAACAATCGCCATCGATGGACTGATATCACTTTCGCCATAATATTTTTTGTCTTTGTTTTCGACACTCAGAAATGGAATGTAATTGGCTTCCGTCGAAAAGAGTGCGTGAAACTTTTTGATGGAAATAATCACAGAAATCACCCAAGACTGCGGCGCTAGTTCTAAATGCAACGGCAACTCTTTCTGCGGATTGTAAAGCAATAAGGCTTTCTCTTCTTTCAAATCTAAAGCATACGTTCCTTGGTTAAAAACAAACTTGGCTTTGCCTTTAATTCCAAAATGAAATTGAATTAATCCTTGACGAATTTGACGCTCTGCTTTAAATATTTCAGTATCATCGTTTTGAAAACGAATTAGGGTAAAATCTTCTTCAATTGTTATAACTTCCTGAGAACCCATAGCGATATTTTTTTGTGATTGTTCTGAAATCAAAACCAATCTTTATTTAGAATTGTTCTACATAAATGAATTTAAAAGGCTTGATTCTAGAGCAAATTTAAAATAAATAACGATGTAAAGTCGATTTTGATTCAAAATATCTCATAGCGATACATTTAGTCCTTACAGCGTTACTTTTATCAATAGTATAGTGATAATTTTGTTGAACTTTCTTGCAAAGTCTATTATATGGAAAACTACATTGCTCAAAAACATCACTATTTTTACGCCGTCGGCTTAAGCTACAAAAAAGCTGATGCCGAAATTCGAGGTGAATTTAGTCTAGATGATAAGGCAAAGACCCGAGTTTTAGAGCAGGCAAAAAGAGAAGGAATCGAAAGTTTGATTGTGACTTCTACCTGTAACAGAACCGAAATTTATGGTTTTGCAGAACATCCTTTTCAACTCATCAAACTGATTTGCGAGAATAGTAACGGAACTGTAGAAGCTTTTCAAAAGGTTGGTTTCGTGTACAAAAATCACGAAGCAGTCAACCATATGTTTCGAGTGGCAACAGGTTTAGACAGTCAAATTTTAGGTGATTTCGAAATCATCAGTCAACTCAAATCAAGCTTCAACGAATCAAAAGCGTTAGGTTTGATCAATACATTCTTAGATCGATTGATCAACGCGGTGATTCAAGCAAGCAAAAAAATTAAAAACGAAACCGAAATTAGTTCAGGTGCCACTTCGGTAGCATTTGCCTCAGTACAATACATCATCAAAAATGTAGAGAACATCGGAAACAAAAATATACTGCTTTTCGGAACCGGAAAAATAGGCAGAAACACTTGCGAGAATTTGGTGAAACATACCAAGAACGAGCACATCACGCTAATTAACAGAACCAAAGACAAGGCGGAACAATTGGCTGGAAAGCTCAATCTGATTGTAAAAGATTATTCCGAATTGCATCTTGAATTGCAAAAAGCAGACGTAGTCGTTGTGGCAACTGGAGCTCAAAACCCAACCATCGACAAAGCTATTTTGAACCTCAAAAAACCAGTTCTTATTCTAGATTTGTCCATTCCCAAAAACGTCAATGAAAATGTAAAGGAATTAGAAGGCGTAACGTTAATTCACATGGACCATCTTTCTCAAATGACCGATGAAACCTTAGAGAAAAGAAAATCGCACATTCCAGCTGCCGAGGCGATTATTGAGGAAATCAAAGAGGAATTTGTCGCTTGGACAAAAGCTAGAAAATTTGCACCAACCATTCATGCTTTGAAGGAAAAACTAAATTCTATCAAAGAAGGTGAATTGAATTTTCAACGCAAGAAAATGTCCAACTTCGACGAAGAACAAGCGGAACTCATCAGCAATAGAATTATCCAAAAAATCACCAACCATTTTGCCAATCATTTGAAAGATGACAACACGACCGTCGATGAAAGCATCGAATGGATTGAGAAAATTTTTCAAATCGAAACGACTTCCAAATAATGAACAAAACCATACGCATCGGAACGCGTGATAGCGAATTGGCGCTTTGGCAAGCACATACAGTTCAAAACAAACTAGAAGATTTAGGGTATAAAACCGAAATTATTGCGGTCAAATCGCAAGGAGATATCATTCTAGACAAACCTTTATACGAATTAGGAATCACAGGAATTTTTACCAAAACCTTAGACATTGCAATGATCAATGGTCAAGTGGATATTGCCGTGCATTCAATGAAAGACGTGCCCACCGCGTTGCCACAAGGAATTGTGCAAGCCGCCGTACTAGAACGCGCCAATGTTTTAGATATATTGGTTCACAAAGGCAACTTAGATTTCCTGAATTCCAGCGGAACAATCGCCACTGGAAGCCTACGCCGTCAAGCGCAATGGTTGCATCGACACCCACATCACAGAGTGGTAGATCTTCGCGGTAATGTGAATACTAGAATGCAAAAACTCCATGACAGCGAATGGGATGGAGCCGTTTTTGCCGCTGCCGGATTGGAAAGAATTAACATCAAACCAGAAAACTATATCAATTTAGATTGGATGATTCCCGCGCCAGCACAAGGCGCCATGATTGTTGTGGCAATGGGAAATGACAATTATTGTTTGGATGCTGTTTCGGAATTGAATGACGTAGAAACCGAAGTTTGTACACACATCGAACGCCAATTTCTGAAAACGTTAGAAGGCGGATGTACCGCTCCAATCGGCGCCATCGCAAGAATTATTGAAGATGATATTCTTTTTAAAGGTGTTTTGTTTTCTTTAGATGGAAAAGAAAAAGTACTTATAGAAAAATCAGTTCCGATTCAAGAATGGAAGAAATTGGGCTATTTTTCGGCGCAAGAAGTTTTACAAAACGGAGGAAAAGAAATCATGGAAGCGCTCCGAAACCATTTCAAACCGAAAGCTTAAGCGATGGAAAGTCAAGTTCGAATAGTATCTACCAAGAAGTTGCTGCCGAATCAAAAACAGTTTTTGCTAAATGCCAATTTTTCGGTGCTTGAAGCTGATTTTGTCAAAATAGAACTCAAGAAATTTTCCATTAATAACAATGCTAGATTTCTTATTTTCTCTAGTCAAAATGCCGTTGATAGTGTCCTAAAGAATAGTAAATTAGAGCAATTAAAGACCAAAAAGTGCTTTTGCGTTGGTCAAAAAACCAAAACAGCATTAGAGTTACAAGGTTTCGTAGTGCAAGAAACAGCAGATTACGCTTCCGAATTGGCTTCCATTATTTGTAATCAATATGTCGAAGAGAGTTTTACATTTTTTAGCGGAAATTTAAGAAGAGAAATTCTGCCAGATGCGTTAACCTTAGCGAAAGTAAAATTTGAAGAAATTGAAGTATACCAAACGATGCTCACGCCGCACATCATAACCTCGAAACCAAATGGAATCTTGTTTTTTAGTCCATCTGCAGTAGAAAGTTACTTACAAGCCAATAACATTAGGGATGAAATCTGTTTCTGCATCGGAAAAACCACCGCAGAGCCAGTCGAAAAAATAACATCGCATTGCATTGTTGCCAATCAACCAAGCATTGAAAACGTAATAATTCAATGTATAAAATATTACAGCGAAGTTTAAATTGGACGCCAACGCGTCTTTGTAGCAAATCAACATTATGATCAAAAACGACCTATTTTTAAAAGCATTACGAGGAGAAACCGTAGAACGCCCACCCGTTTGGATGATGCGTCAAGCCGGAAGATATTTACCGGAATTCATTGCTTTGCGAGACAAATACGATTTCTTCACTCGTTGTCAAACTCCGGAATTAGCAGCCGAAATTACGGTACAACCGATTCGCAGAATTGCACCTGATGCCGCGATTTTGTTTTCCGATATTTTGGTGGTTCCGCAAGCTATGGGCATCGAAGTTTTGATGAAAGAAAGCGTCGGTCCATTTTTACCCAATCCAATTCGCACGCCGCAAGACGTAGAAAAAGTGATCGTTCCCAATATTCACGAAACGTTGGGCTATGTCATGGACGCGATTAAACTCACCAAAGAAATGCTCAACGATGAGGTGCCATTGATTGGATTTGCGGGTTCGCCGTGGACAATCTTCTGTTATGCAGTCGAAGGGAAAGGCTCAAAAAGTTTCGATACTGCCAAAGGTTTTTGCTTCACGCATCCAGAAGCGGCACATGTTTTATTGCAAAAAATCACCGACACGACGATTCTCTATTTAAAAGAAAAAGTAAAAGCCGGTGTTAATGCGGTTCAGATTTTCGACTCTTGGGGCGGCATGCTGTCTCCAGTTGATTATCAGGAATTCTCCTGGAAATACATCAATCAAATCGTTGAAGCTTTAGCAGACGAAACACATGTGATTGTTTTCGGAAAAGGCTGCTGGTTTGCACTCAACGAAATGGGAAAAAGTCGCGCATCCGCATTAGGTGTCGATTGGACATGTTCTCCAAGAAACGCCCGTTACTTGTCTGGCGGAAACATCACGCTGCAAGGTAATTTTGATCCATCGCGCTTGTTATCTCCGATTCCGACCATCAAGAAAATGGTGCATCAAATGATCGACGAGTTCGGAAAAGACAAATACGTGGTCAATCTCGGACATGGAATTTTACCCAACATTCCGGTCGACCATGCCAAAGCGTTTATTGATGCCGTGAAAGAATATAAAAAATAGGGCGTGTCCCTGCGGGTCGGGCTATCCGCAGCACACGGTGCATGCTCCTATCCCTCACGCAACCCTCGTAAAACAGAACGCATATGCCATTGAGTTTCAAAATCCGCGACGAAGAAAACGAACGAATCAACAACATCCTCAAAAGGTTGATGGCGATCGATTATGTTCCGGAGAATGGCAATACTGTTGTAGATGAAATCCTTGCTGATATTGGATTGAATCTACAAATACTGTTAGATTTTTCAACAAACGAGGTTATCCTTCACATAAAAAAATCTAATTTTGATTGGGCGAATGCGGAGCAATTTGCAGATTTCTTAATCGCGTTAGCTGCAAAACTGCCGGAAAGTAAATTTTCCTTAGCAGAAAAAGCAAGTGTTATTTACGAATGTATACAAACAGAAAGCAAAACTTTTTCTTGGGATATTGCCCAAAAGATAGCCAACACCACAGGAAAGTAAAGATGAAAACTAAATTCCTCAATTACATACACCAACTCCAAGATCAAATCTGTCAAGGTCTCGAGGCCGTTGATGGCCAAACCCAATTTCGTGAAGATCTTTGGGAACGCCCAGAAGGCGGAGGCGGCAGAACGCGCGTCATAGAGAACGGAAAGGTTTTGGAAAAAGGAGGCGTCAATATATCGGCGGTTCATGGTAAATTGCCAGAATCGATGCAGAAAATGTTTAACGTGGGCGAAGCTGATTTTTTCGCCTGTGGACTGAGTCTCGTGATTCATCCCAAAAGTCCGATGGTGCCCACTGTTCATGCTAACTGGCGCTACTTCGAAATGTATGACGAACAAGGCAATATCATTCAACAATGGTTTGGCGGCGGACAAGATTTGACGCCGTATTATTTGTTCGAGGAAGACGCCATTCATTTTCACCAAACGTGCAAAACCGCATGCGACAAACACAATCCGGAATTCTATCCCAAATACAAAAAGCAATGCGACGATTATTTCTGGAACGCGCATCGTCATGAAGCCCGCGGAATAGGCGGTTTGTTCTTCGATTATTGCAAAGCAACCGACGCCATGCAAATGGAAGATTGGTATAACTTTGTAACAGAAGTCGGTAACAGTTTCCTTCAAGCGTATGTTCCAATAGTAGAGAGAAGAAAAGAATTACCCTACACAGCCGCAAAAAGAACTTGGCAAGAAATTCGTCGAGGGCGCTACGTCGAATTCAATCTTGTTCACGATAAGGGCACTTTATTTGGCCTCAAAACCAATGGCCGCATCGAAAGTATTCTGATGAGTTTACCGCCGCATGTGCAGTGGGTGTATGACCATCATCCCGAGAATGGAAGTGACGAAGAAAAGCTAATTAAAGTATTGGAAAATCCTATCAACTGGATTTAAAATTATTCATCAACATTAATTCAAAAAATATGTTTCCATTAAATCGAAATAGAAGACTCAGAACCAACGATGCCATTCGTTCCCTCGTTCGCGAAACCATTATTTCTCCCAACGATTTTATCGTGCCGCTTTTTGTCGTAGAAGGCAAAGGCATCAAAGAAGAAATTCCATCTATGCCGAATTATTTCCGCATGAGCCTTGATAATATTGAGAAGGAAGTGCATGAACTTTGGAAACTTGGACTAAAATCGGTCTTGCTTTTCGTAAAAGTACCCGACAATCTCAAAGACAACAAAGGAACCGAAGCTCTAAATCCAAACGGACTAATGCAACGCGCCATCAAAACCGTAAAAAACGCCACGCCGGGAATGCTAGTCATGACAGACGTCGCGCTCGATCCGTTTTCCTCTTTTGGACATGACGGCATCGTCGAAAATGGTCAAATTGCCAATGATATTACATCAGCAATCCTTGCAGAAATGAGCGTTTCCCATGCCGAAGCTGGAGCCGATTTCGTAGCGCCAAGTGATATGATGGACGGTAGAATTCTCGAAATCCGTGACGCCTTAGAACACGCAGGTTATATCAATACTGGAATTTTAGCGTACAGCGCCAAGTATGCGTCGGCACATTACGGTCCATTTCGCGACGCACTCGACAGTGCTCCAGTCGATTTGCAAAACATTCCCAAAGACAAGAAAACCTACCAAATGGATTACCACAACCGCATCGAAGCCATTCGCGAAACCATAATGGATATTGAAGAAGGCGCCGACATCGTCATGGTAAAACCCGGAATTTCCTACCTAGATATCGTACGTGAAATCAAAAATGCTGTTGAAGTTCCTGTGGCAGTTTACCAAGTTTCAGGCGAATATGCCATGATCAAAGCGGCTTCACAACGCGGCTGGCTCGATCACGACGCCGTGATGATGGAACAAGTTACAGCAATCAAAAGAGCTGGGGCTGACATGATTGCGAGTTATTTTGCCAAAGATGTAGTCAAATTGATTTCGTAATATGAAGCAAATTGCATTTATTTTTATCCTTGCGCTATTCGTTTCTTGCAAAAAGCAATCCGCAGAACCATTCGGAAAAGCAACAGCTAACACACCAATAACTTTGGGTAAAGAACTCTTCGAAACCAAGGGCAATTGTGTCGCCTGTCATTTGAAAGATCAAAAAGTGATAGGTCCAAGTATTCAAGACATAGCTAAAACTTACCAAGCGCAAAATGCGAGTATTGTTGGTTTTCTAAAAGACGATGCCAAACCCATTGTCGATCCATCGCAGTACGAGGTAATGAAGACCAATTTTGCCATCACGAAAATGATGAGCGACGAGGAATTGCAAGCGATTGAAGCGTATATTTATTCGAATTTGAAGTAGCTAAAAAGCCGTAAAGTCACCAAGTTTTTATTTAATAATTTTTGGAAGCTAAACCCGCTATTCGCTAAATTTTTTTGTTTTTTGTTACACCGAGCGCAGTCGAGGTGCATTTCTTAAAAAACAAAAAAGGATATCGCTTCTATCGGGGCTAGGGCTATCACAACAAAATTTTCTTTGTGAACTTTGCGAAAACCTTTGCGCACTTTGCGGTAGAAATCTATCTTTACCTCATGAAAACCGCCTACATCAAAACCCCGCTCGGAACCGCCAAAATCACTGGAGATATTGATGGTATTGCGTCGGTTTCAATTCTTGAAGAAGGGGAGATTTCAACAAAAATTCCAAAAGAACTCAAAAAAGCAGTCACGCAACTTCACGATTATTTCGAAGGCAAACGCACTAATTTCGATTTTAAATTACAACCACAAGGCACCGAATTCCAGCAAAGAGTTTGGCAAGCCTTACTAGAAATCCCATTCGGAAAAACCTGCTCTTATATGGACTTATCTAAGAAGTTAGGCGATGTCAAAGCCATTCGCGCTGTAGCTTCTGCCAACGGCAAAAACCCACTTTGGATTGTTGTTCCGTGTCATCGGGTGATCGGAACGGATGGCTCACTAACAGGTTACGCTGGTGGTTTGTGGCGCAAGAAATGGTTGTTGGAACACGAGAGTTCAGCAAAACAACAAAGTTTGTTTTAAAAGCAATCTACAGATACAAGCGACGAAGTTTTTATGTAAATTCGTAAATCATTTAGTATCCGCACATGAAAATTATTAAAAAAATCATTCTTTGGTTTGTAGTCGTATTCGCCACTATTATTGCGTTGCTCTACATTTTCAATGTTGATTATTTAATAAAGGCGGTGCGTACCATCTATCTTAACGGTCACACTACGGCGTTTCTGCAAGATTATAAAAAATTTGATAACCGCACAATTCCTAAAAGTCATACACCACAACCTTGGGCAACTGCCAACGATTTTAATACTGTAAAGCCAACCGATGAACTCGAAAAATGGCATAAAAAATTAGGAACAGTTGCTTTCCTCATCATCAAAAATGATAGCGTTTGGAATGAAAGTTACTATGACGATTACGATAAAAGCTCCAAATCGAATTCCTTTTCCATGGCGAAAAGTATCGTGTCGGCTTCACTCGGAAAAGCCATTATGCAAGGCAAAATCAAAAGTTTAGACCAAAAGGTTTCGGATTTCTTTCCTGAATTTAAAATTGGAAAATCAGCCCACATGACCGTAGGAGATTTATCATCCATGGCGTCTGGATTGGATTGGGATGAATCGTATTACAGTCCATTTTCGATTACCACGCGCGCCTATTTTGATGACGACTTAAACAGTGTGATTCTCGGACTAAAAGGGGTTGATAAACCCGGAAAAGCATATAAATACTTGAGTGGCAACACCCAACTGCTCGCGATGTGCATCGAAAAAGCAACAGGAAAAAGTCTAGCAGATTATGTTGCCGAAAATTTCTGGGAACCCATGGGAGCTGAAAATGAAGCGCTGTGGCAAACTGATCATCAAGGCGGAATAGTCAAAGCGTATTGTTGTTTTGCCTCCAACGCAAGAGATTTTGCACGTTTTGGGAAATTATACAAACAACACGGAAAATGGAATGGGCAGCAACTTTTAGATAGCACATTCATCGCCAAATCGACAACGTCAAGATTTCATGCTTCGCCAGAATACGGCTATGGTTGGTGGTTGTGCAATTACAAAGACAAAAAGATATTTTATATGCGTGGTCACTTAGGACAGAACGTCATTGTCATTCCACAAGACGATCTGATTATTGTTCGTTTGGGAAATCAACACCAAGCAAGCACCAAAGGCAGTTCACATGACGATGATTTTTTCGTTTATATTGATGAAACCTACAACATGTTAGCACAGAGAAAATAATACAAGCCAAGAATAATTGTTTAACTTAATTTATATACGCCATGATTGAAAAATTAAACCTCGAGAACATCTTGTTTATCGACATCGAAACGGTCCCAGAACAAGAGAACTACACTGCATTAGATGCTGAAATGCAAAACCTTTGGGAACTCAAAACCCAATTTCAAAGAAAAGAAGAGTACAGTCCAGAAGACTTTTACGAACGTGCCGGAATTTGGGCAGAATTCGGGAAGATTATTTGTATTTCAGTTGGCTATTTCACCATCAAAGGAGACATTCGTAACTTTAGAGTGACTTCTTTTTTCGGTGACGAGCCCAAGATTTTGAAGGATTTTAGCAACCTGATGAACAATCATTTTGACAAAGCACAACATCTTTTGTGCGGTCATAACGCCAAAGAATTTGATATTCCATTTATAGCAAGAAGGATGATTATCAATCAAATTGCGATACCCAACAAACTCAATTTGTTTGGCAAAAAGCCATGGGAAGTACCGCATTTAGATACTTTAGAACTTTGGAAATTTGGTGATTACAAACATTTCACTTCTTTAAAATTATTGACTAAAATTTTGGGAATTCCATCATCTAAAGGCGACATCGATGGGAGTCAAGTAGGGCAAGTGTATTACGTTGACAAAGACATCGATCGCATCATTACCTATTGTGAAAAAGATGTCATCGCCGTAGCGCAGGTTTTCCTTAGGTTTCGAAGAGAAGAGTTATTGATTGAAGAGGAAATATTACACGTATAATGAATTGAACTTTGCAGCTCTGCGTCTTTGCGTGAAATTAAATCTCGTAAAGACGCAGAGCCGCAAAGCATATTGAAATCGATAGAATCCGATTTAAAAATGTGATAAAATATATTACATTTACGAAAAACTAATGTATGGTATTGAGTAGATTTTGGTTGGTGATTTTCATTGCTTCCATCACGTTTGTGGTGTTTAGCTTGTTCGCTGGAAACAGTTACACGATTGATTATGTCTTAAACGGAAAGAAAGATGATCCGGTATTAGTGTCGGAGAAATACCTCCATCAACTTCCGGTTTTTATCAAAGACAGTATCGAAAAGGCACCCGACATGACGATGGTGATTAATCGCGATACTTTAAATATTGACAGTACGTATGTGTATAAAAATAAGACTGTCAAAATCTACAGTGGCGTTCAGAAATCAGACGGATTATTGCCAACTTGTAAGAACACTTTACTCGATTTGATCCTGCCGTTGATTGCCTATCTAGCTTTTTTCTGCGGATTGATGGAGCTCTTGATAATATCCGGTGCTTCTGGTAAATTGGCGAAAGTACTGAGTCCGGTTTTTGTAAAAGTGTTTCCGAGCATTCCGAAAGACCATCCTTCTATCTCCTATATGACGTTGAATTTTGCTGCTAATTTCCTTGGACTCGATTCTGCTGCTACACCATTTGGATTGAAGGCGATGGAAAGTTTGCAAGAACTCAATCCAGAGAAAGATAGGGCAAGCGATGCGCAAATCATGTTTTTGTGTTTGCATGCATCGGGACTTACCTTAATCGCCACATCCATCATCGGATATCGCGCTGCTGCCAATGCAACGAACCCTGCCGATGTCATGCTGCCTTGTATCATCACTTCTTTTATCGGTACGATTGCCGCTTTTTTGATTGTGGGCATCAAGCAGAAAATTAATTTTAAAAGCGCTTCTTTAGTAGTGGGATTAATGGGATTGATAGCCGCTATTGTTGGATTGCTTATGTACGTAAACCACTTGGATTTGATTGGGAAAAACTATTTCACCTCTAATCTGTCGGCGTTAATATTGGTAGCGATCATTGCTTTTACTTTGATATTTTCATTTATCAAAGAGCAAAGATTCACGGAGGCAAAAACCACTGTTTTCGAAGCGTTTGTTTCGGGAGCCAACAATGGGATAAAAACCGGCGTCACTATTTTTCCTTATGTGTTGGGGATGTTGGTGGCGATTTCCTTATTTAGAAACAGCGGTTTATTTGAAATTATCAGCAACTGGATTGCATTTGGTTTTTCGAATATGGGCGTGAGTAAAGAAATTACAGACGCTCTACCGGTGGCGCTGCTTCGACCTTTTAGTTCTGCAGGGTCGCGAGGATTCTTGATTGATTCGATGAATACCTTTGGTGCTGATTCGATGACCGGAAGGTTAAGCAGCATTTTCCAATGCAGTGCCGAGAGTACGTTTTATGTGATTGCTGTGTATTTTGGTTCGGTCAATATAAAAAACACCCGTTACGCTTTAGGCACGATGCTCTTGGTGGATGTGATTTGTGTGATTACCGCGATTTTTGTCGCAGGTTGGTTTTTTTAAAATAAAATTTCAAAAAGAATGTCATTTACGGAATCCTTTTCTACCTTTTATAACCAAGTTAAAACTAGTTTGGCGGATGGCACTTTTGCCAAATTAACTTTAGCAAAAACGATTGGCAACACCGATTTGATGAATATTTATGTTCGCCCGATTGTGGAAAATGGCGTTTTAAAAATGGAACTCAAATACAAATTCCAGCAAGAAGAGCAGATTGAAATTCACACAATCGACAAAGCACGCGACACTTTGTTGTTTTATATCAACAATCCGTTTTTATCGGCAATACTTTTCACAACTGAATTTGATTTGACCTATAAACTCAATAAAAAACGTGCGGTAAGTATTACTGAAAAAACCAATACTTTTGGAAACGCTTCGGAAGTTTTGATAGAATATCTTAATCAATAACCATTTCTGGAATTTCTCCTTCAATAATTAAGTCGGCTTCCGTGGAAGCGATAATGTGTTCAACAGTTACACCAGGAGCGCGTTCTAGAAGTTTAAATCCTTTGGGAGTAATTTCTAAAACCGCCAATTCGGTCACCACTTTCTTTACACAACCAACGCCTGTCAAGGGCAAAGTGCATCGCTTCAGAATTTTAGATTCACCTGCTTTATTCACGTGCATCATGGCAACTATAATGTTCTCGGCAGAAGCTACTAAGTCCATAGCGCCACCCATACCTTTTACCATCTTGCCTGGAATTTTCCAATTGGCGATGTCGCCGTTTTCGGCCACTTCCATGGCGCCAAGAATGGTTAAGTCAACGTGTTGTCCGCGGATCATGCCGAAGCTAAATCCTGAATCAAAGAAGCTCGCTCCAGGTAATGTTGTTATGGTTTGTTTTCCGGCGTTGATGAGGTCCGCATCTTCTTCTCCTTCGAAAGGGAATGGGCCCATACCAAGAACGCCATTTTCGCTTTGAAATTCAACCGAAATATCGGTGCGAACATAATTCGCTACTAGAGTTGGAATTCCGATGCCTAAGTTAACGTAGTAGCGGTCTTGTACTTCTTTTGCAATTCGTTTAGCGATGTCGTTTTTGTCAAGCATAATTTGAAAATTTGAAAATTTGAAGATTTGAAAATTAGGCTTTCTTACTAGATGAAATAATTTTCGATACAATCAAATTTATAGCATGTAATTCTTTTAAAAGTTCTTCTTTTGGATTTGGATAAAATTCTGATTTTTCACAGAGCATTAACCAGTAATTTAATTCGTCTGCTTCTTTGGCGGCAATTTTAAATTTATGAATAAAGTCTGCTCTACTTTCTGCATTTTGCGCTTCTTTGATATTAGCACCAATTGACGTTCCGCTTCTAAAAATTTGAGAAGCCATTTCAAATCGATTGGTTTGGCGTATTTCTTCGGAATATGCAATTATTTTTAGAGCAAATTCAAAAGTGAGTTTTACAATCAGATTGTCTTTGTCATTTCTCATTTTCAAATCTTCAAATTATCACATTTTCAAATCTATCGTTGTCTAACAGTTCGTTGCTCGATTCGTTTTTCAAATTTTTCTCCCTGAAAAATACGTTGAATTAAGATTCCGGGAATGTGCACTTGATTGGGATCTAGTGTACCAACAGGAACTAATTCCTCGACTTCAGCAACAGTAATTTTTCCTGCTCCACACATACACGGATTGAAATTTCTTGCCGTTCCTTTGAAAACCAAATTGCCCGCTTCGTCTCCTTTCCAGGCTTTTACGATGGCGAAATCAGCTTTGAAAGCTTGTTCCATGATGTGCATTTTGCCATTGAATTCACGGGATTCTTTTCCTTCAGCGACTTCAGTTCCGTAGCCGGCTGGCGTATAGAAAGCGGGGATTCCAGCTTGAGCTGCGCGGCAACGTTCTGCTAGAGTTCCTTGTGGAATGAGTTCAACGTCGAGTTCACCTGAGAGCATTTGACGTTCAAATTCTGCGTTTTCTCCTACGTAAGAAGAAATCATTTTTTTGATTTGTTTTTTCTGAAGCAATAATCCCAAACCGAAATCATCAACGCCTGCATTATTGGAAATACAGGTTAAATTGTTGGTGCCTTTTTTTACCAATTCGGCAATGGCATTTTCTGGAATACCACAAAGTCCGAAACCGCCTAACATAAGCGTCATGCCGTTTTCGATTCCGTGTAGTGCTTCTTGTACTGAGTTTACTTTTTTATTGATCATATTGTTTCTCGCAAAGGCGCTAAGACGCAAAGTTATTGTTTCTATTTTCTGGGTTTACGAAAGCCCTAGCCCTGATGGCAGCGGCATCCTTTTTTGCTGATGAAATCACCTTCTTAGGTCCTATTTGGCAAGCAAAAAAGATATAGCGAACAGCAGGAATAAGCTCCTAAAAATTACATTTCAAATTCATCTGTGCTTTGTTCAAAATCGGTGGTGTCTTTTACTGGTGCCCAACAATCGACTTTGATGGAGAGATTGGCAGGCCGTTCGAAGTCGGATTTAGAAACATGAAGCGTCTCATCTTTATAACATTTTTTCATAAACATCGCCCAAATTGGTAAAGCTGCTGTGGCACCTTGACCGTAAGTAATTCCTTTGAAACGTGCCGAACGATCCTCGCAGCCAACCCAAACACCACAGGCTAAATTCGGAACCATTCCCATAAACCAGCCGTCGGATTGGTTTTGAGTCGTTCCTGTTTTTCCAGCAATCGGATTGGTAAACATATACGGATAGCCCGTTACTCGGTTGTAACCGTTGCCGCCGCCTTGCGTTCTAAGTCGCGCTCCAGAGCCACCTTCGGTAACGCCTTCCAGCAATTTGATGACTGCAAACGCAATGTCTTTGTTGAGCACATCATGCGAATCAGGAGAAGGTTCGTAAATGACCACGCCGTTTTTATCTTCGATTCTGGTGATGAATTGTGGTTTGATGTAAACCCCTTCGTTGGCAAATGTGCTGTAGGCCGCCACCATATCTTCAACGGTGATTTCAACAGCGCCTAATGCGATGGAAGGTTGCGCTGGAATTTCGGATTTTACACCAAGTTTATGAACCAATTCGACTACGGCTTCAGGACCCACTTTATCAATGAGTTTTGCGGAAACGGTGTTAATTGAATTGGCTAATGCTTTTTTCAAAGTGACCATGCCACGATATTCGTTGTCGGAATTTTTAGGTTCCCAGTCTTCGGTTACGTTGTGGCGTCCTTTATGAATCATAAACGGGCTGTCAATGATAGAATCGCAAGGTGACATATTTAGTTGTTCAATGGCCGTGGCGTAAACAAACGGCTTGAAGGTTGAGCCCACTTGACGTGCGCCTTGACCCACGTGATCGTATTGAAAATATTTGTAATTGATTCCGCCTACCCAAACTTTGATGTGACCAGTTTGAGGCTCCATGGCCATCATGCCAGATTGTAGAAAACTTTTATAATATCGAATAGAATCTGTTGGAGTCATTAGGGTATCCTTATCTCCCTTCCAGGTAAAGACTTTCATTTTAGTTTTGACTGCGAATGATTTTATAATTTCCTCATCGGATTTATCTTGAGCTTTCATTGATTTCCAACGGCCAGAAGTTTTCATGGCATTCAGCATCAATTTTTTAGTTTCGACATCAGAAATGTTTACAAAAGGAGCATTTTTATTTTCTTTTTGTTGACTTGCTAGTTCTTCTTGTAAGTTGGGTAAATGCTCTTTCATCGCTTCTTCTGCATAGGTTTGCATGCGAGAATCGATGGTGGTATAAATTTTCAAACCATCTTTATAAATGTCGTATTCAGAGCCGTCCGCTTTTTTGTTTTCTTTCACCCAATTTTTCATAAAATCACGAAGGTATTCACGGAAATAGGTGCCAATACCGTCAGTATGACTTTCTGGTTGAAAATGAAGTACGATGGGTTTTTTCTCTAATATTTTTTTAGCACCTTCTTCTAAAAAGCCATTACGAACCATTTGTCCGAGTACAATATTTCTTCTTTTTTGAACTTTTTCTAATCGGCGGACCGGATTATAAAGAGATGGATTGGTAAGCATTCCGACAAGCATAGCGCCTTCATCAACAGTCAAATCTCGTGGTTCTTTTCCAAAATAGACTTTGGCGGCAGAACGAATTCCAACAGCGGTATTGACAAAATCAGCCTTATTAAAATACATGGCAATGATTTCGTTTTTGGTGTATTGTCGTTCGAGTTTTATAGCAATAATCCATTCTTTCGCTTTTTGAATCATTCGTAAAGGGAGGAAACGAGACCCTTCACCATGAAAGAGTAATTTTGCTAATTGTTGTGTTAAAGTACTGGCGCCACCATTTGACCCTAATTTGATAGCCGCTCCAAGGGTTCTTCTACCATCAATTCCGGAATGTTCATAAAATCGTTCATCTTCAGTAGAAACAAGAGCATCTACAAGATGCTTTGGAAGATCCGCATATTTTATTGGGGTTCGGTTTTCGTTGTAAAATTTACCAATAGTAACCCCATCAGTCGCGATTATTTCAGTGGCTAAATTGGAATTCGGATTTTCTAAATCTTCAAAGGATGGCATAGAACCAAAAATGCCCCAAGAAGCAAAAATGAAAAACAAAAAGATACCGCCTAAAGTATAAAAATAGATTTTCCAAAACTTCTTTTTATAGTATGCAATGTCTTTTATAGGATTGTTGTTTTTTGTAGTTGCCATAACACTTACTCTATTTTTTCTATTCTAAAACCTACGTCTGTTATCCCTTCTAATTTTGCAACGCCATTTACTTTTCCTGTTTGACGAACGGCTTGTTTGACGTTGACTTTATAGACACCTGAAGTAAACTTCATTCGTTCTTTGTAAATCAATTTACTTTCTTTGACATCTGTAAACCCTTCTCCTAACAAAGAACCATCTGGGTTTGCCATTTGGTATTCTAAAGTGTCAACTAAAGTTATTTTGTTGGGTTGTTCCATGCTTACAATTAGAAACAAATTATTGAATGGATAATTATTATTGTCTCTAATATTTAGAAATAAATTGTATTGTTTTTTGGGATCTAATTTGGGTAAATCAAAACGTATGATACTGTCTTTATTCCAACTTCCACCAACAGATTTATATTCGTCAAATACTCTTTTTTTGTCGCAAGAGATTAACGAAATCAATACTAGTAAACTTAAAAAACTATTTTTTAGGTTCATTTCTATTCACAGGAATTATTTTATTTGCTGCAGGTCTCGGGCCATTATTGGAACCCTTATTTGGTAAAGTATTTGGGTTCTTATCCCCAGAAGGTTTCTTTTTTTTGTTTGGTTTTTTCTTTCTAACAGGTTGGTCGAAGCGAGTTAAACTTTCTTGCCCCATAGCGTTATTGAAATCTTTTTCTGGTTCAGCAACGATTTCTAATGCAAAGTCTTCTAAAGAAGAAACCTTGTTTTTGAGTTTGTTTTCTGCAATAATTTCACGAACATGTTCTATTTTTAGAATATGCCATTGAGCAAAATTGTTGGTGTAAGCAAACCACATTAATCCTTTAAATATATCTTGCTTTTGGCAAATGGCTTCTCCTTTTTCCGTTACTAACTTAGTATCAAAATCAGGAAAATCTTGCAATGCATCCATATACGTGTCTAACTCATAGTTTAAACAACATTTAAGTTTTCCGCATTGTCCCGCTAATTTTTGTGGATTTAATGATAATTGTTGGTATCGAGCTGCGGAAGTATTTACGCTTCTAAAATCGGTTAGCCAAGTCGAACAACACAACTCTCTCCCACAAGAACCAATTCCACCTAAACGAGATGCTTCTTGACGGAAACCTACTTGTTTCATTTCGATACGAGTGCTAAATTCTTTAGCAAAATCTTTAATTAACAAACGAAAATCGATACGGTCATTGGCGGTATAATAGAAAGTAGCTTTGGAACCATCGCCTTGAAATTCGATGTCAGAAATTTTCATTTCAAGTTTGTGAGCTATCGCTAATTCCCGAGCGCGAACTTTCATCGGCTCTTCTTTATCTCGAGCATTCGACCAAATATCAATGTCTTTTTGGGAAGCTTTTCTGTAGATTTTAGTTACATCAGCACTGGTGTGATTGACACCTTTCTTCTTCATTTGAATTCGAACCAATTCGCCAGTCAAAGTTACGATACCAATATCATGACCCGGAGAGGCTTCTGTGGCTATAATGTCTCCAATACTTAATGTTAGTTTTTCTGTATTGCGGTAAAATTCTTTTCGACCGTTTTTAAAACGAACTTCAACACAGTCAAAAGGCGTTTCTCCATTAGGCAAACTCATATTTGCCAACCAATCGAAAACTGTCAATTTATTGCAGCTATCGGTGCCGCAAGTCCCATTATTTTTGCACCCTTTTGGCGCACCGCCATCAGAAGTGGAACAACTATTACATGCCATAAAACTTAAATATATATTGATCGTTCCGTTTTATTCACGAAACTACTAGACAAAACGTTTAGAGCGTAAAGATAGTATTTTTTGGTAAAGTTGCTAAGTTCCTTAATCACTAAGTTCTTAAGTTTTTTTAAATAAAGAAAGCCTGTTTCGAAGGAATAGAAACAGGCTTAATAATCAATTAATAAATTAAAATTTAAGGTATGATTTTGAATAATTTATCTGATAATCGAACACGAAAAGGTACTTGAAAAGTAACTTTATCCCCAATAGTAGCATTGTCATTTTCTTTTCCATTGACGAATAATTTCTCAAGAATCAATTCTTCTTCGCCAGTACTTGGGCCAGAAATTAGTATCTTATCGCCATTTTTCAATTCGTTGTTTTCAATTAA
>CANHMG010000030.1 GCA_947461795.1 Flavobacteriaceae bacterium
CCTAAGAATTTCTTTCATGCTTTGTTTTTTTAACAAAAGTAATACTTTAGTGTTGATATATTTATGGGAACTTTGGCATTCTAAAAATTAATAATAGGTACATTTGTACGATATATAAAACCTATGAATACCACGGCTCCAACTTTTGCAACTCAAGACAATTTAAAATTTTTCAGAACTCTAAACACCAGAGTCAATAATTATTTTAAAGAAAATAATATTTCTAAAACTGGAAACTGGAAAATCCATTTGAAAACAATTATCCTTTTTACAATTTTCCTTACTCCTTATTTCCTAATTCTAACTCTCGAAATGTCTATCTGGTATCAACTTTTGTTGAATATCCTTATGGGAATTGGAATGGCTGGAATTGGAATGAATGTAATGCATGACGGAAATCATGGTGCCTACTCTTCTAAATCGTGGATTAATAAATTTATGGGTGGAAGTATCTACGTTCTTGCCGGAAATGTTTACAACTGGCAAGTGCAACACAATGTATTACATCATACCTACACTAACATTTTAGGACATGACGAAGATTTAGATGCAGGAAGAATCATTCGTTTTTCTCAAAATGCAGAATGGAGACGTTTTCATAAATTTCAACATTATTATTCTTTCTTTTTATACGGCTTATTAACTTTCAATTGGTCTCTAACTACAGATTTCAAACAAATGAGAGCGTATATGAAGCGGAAATTATCC
Source organism: Flavobacteriaceae bacterium (assembly GCA_947461795.1). GTDB lineage: Bacteria > Bacteroidota > Bacteroidia > Flavobacteriales > Flavobacteriaceae > Flavobacterium. The sequence goes on from CANHMG010000030.1 coordinate 709, forward strand.
TACGGAGAACCTCAAAGCCATAGAAAATTATGGACAGTTTTAGTAATTACCAAAATAATTTACGCCCTAATTTGGGTGGTCTTACCCATCGCTTTTGGTGTAATTTGGTGGAAAGTCTTACTTGGTTTCTTTGTCATGCATTACGCTGCTGGTTTGATTTTAAGTATTGTTTTTCAATTGGCGCACGTCGTTGAAGAAACCGACAATCCTGTTCCAAACGCCGACGGCGAAATGGAAAATACTTGGGCCATTCACCAATTATACACTACTGCGAATTTTGCACCTAAAAATAAAATTGTTAACTGGTTTACTGGTGGATTAAATCATCAAATCGAACATCATTTGTATCCGCATATTAGTCATATTCACTACGGAAAAATTGCCCAGTTCGTAAAGCAAACCGCTGAAGAATGCAATTTGCCATACCATGAATTTAAGACGATGCGAAGTGCCGTACTAGCTCACTATAAGCATTTGAAAGACTTAGGACAAAACCCACAAATAGCATAAAAAATAAAGGCGCCTAAGAGCGTCTTTTGCTTTTAACCATTTTTACAAACTCTCTAAAAGTATCGCATGAATCATCTTCTCTCTGATAGAATTAATAACTTATCAACCTCGCAAACCTTGGCAATGGCCGCATTGGCTAGGGAATTAAAAGCACAAGGAAAAGACATTATCAGTTTGAGTTTGGGTGAACCGGATTTCAATACCCCGGATTTCGTTAAAGAAGCGGCAAAAAAAGCCATCGACGAAAATTATAGTACTTATTCACCAGTCGAAGGTTATTTAGAACTCAAAGAAGCCATTTGCAGAAAATTCAAAAGAGACAACAACCTGGATTACAAACCCAACAACATTGTCGTTTCGACGGGCGCCAAACAATCTTTATACAATATCGCCCAAGTCATGCTCAACGATGGAGACGAAGTAATTCTTCCTGCTCCATATTGGGTAAGCTACTTTGAAATCATCAAAATGGCGGGCGGAATTCCCATCGAAGTTCCCACTTCTGTAGAAAGCGATTTCAAAATCACGCCAGACCAACTGGAAAAAGCCATCACGCCCAAAACAAAAATGATTTGGTACAGTTCTCCTTGCAACCCAAGTGGTTCTGTTTACAACCGTGACGAATTAACAGCACTGGCAAAAATCATCGAAAAACACCCGAATATATTTATCGTTTCTGACGAAATCTACGAACACATCAACTTTTCAGGAACTTTTTGCAGCATTGCTTCCATCCCAGGCATGTTCGAAAGAACCATTACCGTCAACGGCGTTGCGAAAGCATTCGCGATGACGGGTTGGAGAATCGGCTATATCGGTGCTCCAGAATTTATTGCCAAAGCCTGCACCAAAATGCAAGGTCAAGTAACCAGCGGCGCCAACAGTATCGCCCAACGAGCGACAATTACAGCGGTTGATGCAGAACCAAGTGTATTGAACGACATGGTAGCAGCATTCAAAAGCCGACGTGACTTGGTCGTTGGATTGGTTAAAGAAATTCCAGGCTTCAAACTGAATGTTCCAGAAGGTGCCTTCTATGTTTTTCCAGATGTTTCGTATTATTTTGGCAAAACGTTACGAGGTCAACTGATCAAAAACGCAGATGATTTCTCGATGTATCTTTTATCCGAAGCAACGGTTGCAACAGTAACTGGTGACGCTTTTGGAAACCCAAATTGCATCCGATTTTCTTACGCCACCAGTGAAGCCTTGCTGACCGAAGCCATGAAAAGAATCAAAGAAGCACTCGCTTAAAAATAACAAAGGCCTCAAGTTTACTTGGGGCTTTTTTTTTATAAATTTGGGCGTGACCACAAGGGTCGGGCTTTGCGTTGCAATCTTTTGTTTTTAAAGAAAAAACAAAAGGATTTTCACTGCAATCCCTCACGCAAACACAAATACCTGACAGCCACTGGCTGTCCTCCTCTTAATATCAAATCTCACGCAGTCTGTCAAAAACAACAACTATGAAATACAAAATATTACTACTCGGCTCCGGTGAACTCGGCAAAGAATTCGTCATCGCTGCACAACGCATCGGTCAAACCATCATTGCAGTCGACAGCTACGAAAATGCACCTGCCATGCAAGTCGCCGACGGTTTTGAAGTCATCAACATGCTCGACGGCGATGCGCTAGATCGTATCGTGGCCAAACACCAACCCGATTTTATCGTACCCGAAATCGAAGCCATCCGAACAGAACGTTTTTACGACTACGAGCAACAAGGCATCACGGTTGTACCTTCCGCGAAAGCCGCTAATTTCACTATGAATAGGAAAGCAATTCGCGATCTAGCCGCCAAAGAATTGGGTTTGCGAACTGCCAATTATCGCTACGCAACAACCTCCGATGAATTGAAAAAAGCCGTTTCAGCAATAGGAATTCCTTGCGTGGTAAAACCGTTAATGAGTTCCTCAGGAAAAGGACAATCCACCATAAAGTCCGAGAGCGATATCGAGAAAGCTTGGCGCTACGCCGTAGAAGGTTCCCGCGGCGATGTGGTAGAAGTAATCGTAGAAGCTTTCGTCAATTTCAATTCAGAAATTACTTTATTAACGGTTACTCAAAACGGCAATCCAACATTGTTTTGCCCGCCCATCGGCCATCGACAAGAACGCGGCGACTACCAAGAAAGTTGGCAGCCTGCACAGATTTCTGAGGAAGCACTCAGGGAGGCAAAAGAAATGGCAGCAAAAGTCACTGAAGCACTCGGCGGCGCTGGACTTTTCGGCGTCGAATTTTTCTTAACTGATGAAGGTGTTTATTTTTCTGAATTGTCTCCACGCCCACACGACACCGGAATGGTAACATTGGCTGGCACACAGAATTTCAATGAATTTGAATTACATCTTCGCGCCATTTTAAGTTTGCCTATTTTTGAAATTACCTTAGAAAAAGCTGGAGCTAGTGCTGTGATTTTAGCTTCCGAAAACTCAAACAACCCAACTTTTTCTGGTTTAGAGAAAGTCGCTTTTTTACCAAAGACAGATTTTCGTATTTTTGGGAAACCAAGTTCACGACCTTTTCGAAGAATGGGCGTGGTTTTGGTCAATGATACTGCTGAAAAACCTATCACAGAACTTGTTGAAAAAGCGAAAGCTGCAGCCAAACTAATCACCGTTAATACTTAAAAACATGAAATCAATAATTACACTTATTCTTTTCCTATCGTTTAATTTGGGTTTTGCACAAGACAAAAGACCTCAAAAAATGGAGATTGTCGAAGTCTCTTGTGGCCAATGCCAATTTGGGATGAAAGCCAAAGGTTGCGATTTGGCAGTACGCATTAAAGGAAAATCGTACTTTGTAGATGGTACCAAAATCGATGAACATGGTGATGCGCACGCTAAAGACGGCTTTTGTTCCGCAATTAGAAAAGCAGAAGTGATTGGCGAAATAAAGGACAATCGATTTGTAGTTTCCTATTTTAATTTGTTGCCTATTCAAGAGTAAAAGCAATGACTCAAATTCTTGACAATATTTCTAAAATTGTAGAACTTACTTCCGACGAAGAACAACGATTACTTGCTAGACTGGAAACAAAACAGTTTAAAGCAAAGTCAATCATTTTATACGCTGGAGAAGTTTGCAAATATTCGTACTTCGTCAATTCGGGTTTGCTACGTAGTTTTACCATCAACGATCATATTGTGGAACACGTGTTGAGTTTCGCCTGCGAAGGCTGGTGGATTGGCGATATGTATAGCTTACTTTCGCAAAAGCCCGGCAACCTGTTTATCGAAGTTTTGGAAGACTCGGAAGTAGTACTTTTATCCAAAGAAAATCAAGAAATACTCTACCAAGAAATACCAAAACTAGAACGGTTCTTCAGAATCTTGACTGAAAATTCCTTAGTCGCCAATCAAGAACGACTCATGGATAATTTGAGTTTGTCGGCGGAAGAACGCTTTGAGAAATTTTGTAAAAAGTACCCGACGCTAATTCAAAAAGTCCCGCAAAAACAAATCGCTTCTTATATTGGGGTAACGCCGGAGTTTTTTAGTAAGATGAAATCTCGCCTTTTAAAGAGATAATCCTCAAAAAAACCTATAATATTTCTTAACCTACATTAAGTAATAAAGCACTTCCTTGATTGTAAATTTGTATTCAAATAAATACTAAATTTATAACAATGAAAAATATCCTCTTACACAAAGCCAACACTCGCGGACATGCCGATCACGGTTGGCTCAACGCACACCATACTTTTAGTTTTGCTAGTTACTACGATCCGAATCGCGTTCAGTTTGGCGTTTTGAGAGTTTTAAACGATGATATTGTTGACGCAGGAATGGGCTTCGGCACGCATCCGCATGATAACATGGAAATTATTACGATTCCGCTAGAAGGCGACCTAGCGCACAAAGACAGCATGGGCAATACCGAAATTATCAAATTTGGCGATGTACAAGTCATGAGTGCCGGCACTGGGATTCAGCATTCTGAATTCAATCCGAATCACGAGCAAAGAACCAATTTGTTGCAGATTTGGGTGTTTCCGAAAGAAAGAAATGTGGAGCCACGATATCAGCAAATAACACTAGATACAACTGATCGTCATAATCAATTTCAACAAATTCTTTCTCCAAATTCCAACGATGATGGCGTTTGGATTCATCAAGATGCCTGGTTTCATATGGGCAATTTGGATGCTGGCACAACCGTAAATTACGAGCGCAAATTGGAAGGCAATGGCTTATATGTTTTTGTAATTAAAGGTAACGTAAAAGTCGACGGGCAACAACTCGAACAACGTGATGGTATGGGAATCACCGACTTCAACAACGTCATCTTTGAAGCAACAACAGATGCCGAATTATTATTAATGGAAGTTCCAATGTCAACAAACTAATGCTATGGAAACAGAAGTATTACAAAAAATCAACGATAAAAACGGGTTCTTTTATATTGATGTGAATGGGAATCACGAAGCCATGATGACTTTTGTTTTTGCCGGCAGCGACAAAATTATCATCGATCATACTGAAGTAAAACCTGGCAATGAAGGCAAAGGTTTTGGTAAAAAAATGGTCGTGAAAGCAGTCGAGTATGCCAGAGAAAACAACATCAAAATCATTCCGCTTTGTCCATTTGCCAAAAGTGTTTTTGATAAAACACCTGAATTTAAAGACGTTTTATAAATTAAGATCATACGCTATGGATGCAAAAGATTTAAAAAAGGAATACAGCAATGGCGAAGTGACCATTGTTTGGCAAAATAGCAAATGTATTCACTCGGCCAATTGCGTAAAAAACAATCCTGATGTCTTCAAGCCTAAAGAAAAACCATGGATTAATCCGGAAAATTCAAGTACTGAAAAAATTATTGAAACCGTAAACAAATGCCCTTCTGGCGCACTAACCTATTACAAAAATTCTTAATGAAAAAAATCATCGCTTTTGCAGGTTCTTCTAGCAAAAACTCTATTAATAAACAATTGGTTACTTATATGACTTCCCTATTTAAAGAATCTGAAAGTGAAGTTCTTGACCTAAATGATTATGAAATGCCCATTTATTCGGCAGACCGCGAATTAGAAAGTGGCGTGCCAAAATTAGCCATCGACTTTTTTCAAAAATTAGGTTCGGCTGATTTAATTCTAATTTCATTGGCGGAACATAATGGAGCTTATTCCGCTGCTTTTAAAAACATCTTCGATTGGACTTCACGTCACAATAACAAATTGTTTCAGCAAAAACTAGTGCTGCTCATGGCTACATCTCCAGGTCCTCGTGGTGGATTAGGTGTATTGGAAATGGCGAAAGACCGCTTTCCTCGGCATGATGCAAATGTAGTGGCGACCTTTTCTTTACCCAGTTTTCGCGATAATTTTGACCCTGCAATTGGCATTACCAATGAAGCATTAAAAATCGAAATGCAATCCTTCGTAAAAGCGATTGTATTCTAATAAAAATGCTACTTTTGCTTTTCAAACTTTGAAACAAAATATAACAATTTAGCATTGATGAGATGCTGAAAATAAATTTATCACTACATGAAAGCATACGTTTTTCCTGGGCAAGGAGCGCAATTTACCGGAATGGGTAAGGAATTATATGAAACTTCGGCTCTCGCAAAAGAACTTTTTGAAAAAGCCAATGAGATTCTCGGATTCCGTATTACAGATATCATGTTTGAAGGAACTGCTGAGCAATTGAAAGAAACTAATGTTACTCAACCCGCCGTATTCTTGCACTCAGTAATCCTAGCGAAGACTTTAGAGAACTTCAAACCAGAAATGGTAGCCGGACATTCTTTAGGCGAATTTTCTGCTTTGGTTGCCAATGGTGCTTTATCTTTTGAAGATGGATTAAAACTGGTTTCTCAGCGAGCAAAAGCCATGCAAAAAGCATGTGAAATAAAACAGTCAACAATGGCCGCTGTATTGGGATTAGACGACAGAATCGTAGAAGAAGTTTGCGAAGCTATCGATGGAATTGTAGTAGCTGCCAACTATAATTGTCCGGGGCAATTGGTGATTTCTGGTGAATTTTCAGCCGTTGAAAAAGCATGCGAAGCGATGAAAGAAGCGGGAGCTAAACGTGCTTTATTATTGCCCGTAGGTGGCGCTTTCCACTCTCCAATGATGGAGCCAGCGCGTGAAGAATTGGCCGCTGCAATAGAAGCAACTACTTTTTCTACTCCAAGTTGTCCGGTGTATCAAAACGTGACTGCTTCTGCAGTTTCTGATGCTAATGAAATAAAGAAAAATCTAATTATACAATTGACGGCACCTGTTCGATGGACACAGTCTGTTCAACAAATGATAGCCGATGGTGCTACTTCATTTACAGAAGTGGGGCCTGGAAAAGTACTCGTTGGATTGGTGAATAAAATAGACAAAGAGGTCGAGACAATTTCAGCATAATCCTCAAATTAATTTTAAATAAAATCCTCATAAACAAATGTTTGCGAGGATTTTCTTTTTACATTTGATGGATAATTTTAACTCAAATCCTATGAAACGCATCTGCAAAGACTTTACGATAGGAACAACTTGTATCTTTTTATTTTCTACTATTTCCCTATTTGGACAAATTGAAAACAAATCTTCTCAAATAGATAGTGGCGGATACGAATACAAAAAAAACGATGTGCAAAATCCATGCATTAGCGCCGACGAATATGCAAGAATTGAAAATGAAATCAACGTCAATTTGGAGAAAATTGGGTTTGCCAATCGAACTTCTAATAGTCCTCTAACTACTTCCCTTTCTTGGCCATTGCGCCCTGCTGCTGGTTTTTCGCAATGTAATTATCATTTTATCGCAGCTTATGTCGATCAAAATACTGCTGTGACCGCTATACAAGATTACAATTGCGAATCCAATACTTATGATGGGCATCAAGGAACCGATATATCCATTTGGCCGTATGCTTTTTACAAGATGGACAATAGTCAAGTTGAAGTTATTGCAGCAGCTCCAGGCACTATCATTCAGCGCGCAGATGGTAATTTTGACAGAAATTGTGTTTCTAATACGATTCCCGCCAATTCTATAATTATTCAACATGCTGATGGTACCTATGCAATGTATTGGCATATGAAGAACGGTAGTGTCACTTCAAAAATAGTCGGACAAACAGTCGTTGCTGGAGAATATTTGGGCGTTGTAGGGAGTTCCGGAAGTTCTTCAGGCCCTCATTTGCATTTTGAAATTCGAACTTCATCCGCGACCAATTCCTATAAAGATCCTTTTTCTGGAACTTGTAACTTGCTGAATCCGACCTCTTGGTGGGCTAGTCAAAATGCACATACCAATCCAGCGTTGTTTAAAGTTTCTGTGAACACCACTGATTTAGTTGCCCCTGGTTGCCCGACAACGGAAACGCCAAATGAAAGTGACTCTTTCACCATTCCATTTCAAGGAGCAGGTTTGGCTCCGGGTTACGCGAAATTTTATATTTTTCTTAGAGAAGCCACTGTAGGCACAAGCGTTAACTTAAAAATATTAAACCCAAATGGAAGTACTTTTAACAGCTGGACCTACTCGATTACTAATTTCTACGAGGTAAGTTATTGGGGATTTTCAAAAGTGCTTCCCACAAATCCTGGGCTTTATACTTTTCAAGCAACCTACAATGGTATAACCTGTTCTAAGACATTTCAAATACAAAATCTATTCGGTGTTTCTAACAATGAGTTGACAGATTTGATACTTTATCCAAATCCTACTGAAGATCAATTTAACTTGATTGGAAAAACAATTGAAAACGGAAATTACTCCTATTCGTTATTGGCTATTTCAGGTCAGGTCATCAAAACAGAACGATTTGAAATTCAAAATAACAAATTAGAAAAGAAGATAGATGTAACTGAATTTCCAAAAGGAATTTACTTTTTAGAAGTAACTGGACCCAATTCTAAAATGGTAAAGAAAGTCAGTAAACAATAAAAAAATCCCGAATTTGAATTCGGGATTTTTTATCTTATAATCTAACAGTCTTAAAGTCTTACAATCTAGCTTCTAATTTTCTGTTCCCATTTCCAAGCGCTGGTTAACGCTTGCTCTAAAGTGGATTTCGCTTTCCATCCCAGCACCTTATTGGCTTTATCGGTATTGGCGTAAGCCGAAATGATATCGCCCTCTCTTCTTCCAACAACTTTATAGGGTAATTTTTGACCACTTACTTTTTCGAATGTATTAATTACTTCGAGCACAGATCTTCCGGTTCCGGTTCCCAAATTGAAAACCTCAACCTTCGCAATATTCTTTTTATTCATCAAGCGTTGCAAGGCAATGACGTGCGCTTTGGCTAAGTCAACTACATGAATATAATCGCGAATGCAAGTTCCGTCTGGCGTTGGATAATCATCGCCATAAACTGATAATTCTTGACGCAAGCCGATTCCAGTTTGTGTGATAAACGGAATAAGATTTTGAGGAACACCAATTGGCAACTCACCTATTTCTGCAGTTGGATGGGCGCCCATCGGGTTAAAATACCGCAATAATATAGCATTAATTCCGCTTACTTTACAAGCTTCATTGATGATTTCCTCTCCAATTTGCTTGGTGTTTCCGTAGGGAGAAAGTGCTTCTTTAATAGGCGCATCTTCAGTAATTGGCATAACATCGGCTTCGCCATAAACGGTACATGAAGAACTAAAAATAAAATGAGCTTCCGGTTTTTGTTGTAATTCTTGTAAAATATATACGAGCGTGTTGATATTGTTTTCGTAATACAATAACGGATTCTCGACACTTTCGTTGACCGCTTTTGAAGCTGCAAAATGAATTACGCCATTGATGTCCGAATGTTTTTTGAAGAAATTTTGAACCGCGGATTTTTCTCGTAAATCCATTTTCTCGAAAATAGGCGTTTTCCCTGTAATGGCAACGATTCCCTTTAGAACCTCCTCGGAAGAATTGGAAAGATTGTCGATGATGACTACTTCGAACCCTTCGTTTTGCAATTCGACTACGGTATGTGAACCGATAAATCCTAAACCTCCTGTAACTAATACTTTCATTCTTATCGTATGGTTGTTGGTGAGTAGAATGCCCTAGCCCTGATGGAGCCGATATCCTCGGAATGCAATGGAGAGATAAAGGCGAAAGCAGGAAATAGCTTCTAATACTATTTAAAAAATTCTAAAACTGTGTTCGTAATATATTGAATCTGCTCGTCATCTAATTCGGTATGCATTGGAAGTGAAATGACTTCTTTAATCAACTGATTCGTCACTGGAAAATCTTCCTCTTTATACCTTGGGTCCAAGTACGCTTTTTGACTGTGTAACGGAATTGGATAATAAATAGCACATGGAATTTCCTTATCTAACAAATGTTGCATCAAGGCATCGCGGTCGCCATCGATAATTCGCAACGTATACTGATGAAAAACATGGCAATCGCAGATGTCACAAATAGACGGCGCGATGATATTTTTGTGCCCTTCGAAAGCGGCTGTGTATTTTCTTGCTGCATTTTGACGCGCTTGACAGTAGCCATCTAACAAAGGTAATTTGGCGTTTAACACCGCTGCTTGAATGCTGTCTAATCGCGAGTTTACGCCCACTACATCATGATGATAACGCACATACATCCCGTGGTTTGCGATACCTCGAATTTTGTGAGCAAGCGCATCATCGTTGGTGAAAATCGCTCCCCCATCACCGTAGCAACCGAGGTTTTTAGAAGGGAAAAATGAAGTAGAAGCAACATGTCCGATGGTTCCTGCTTTCTTTTTGGTTCCGTCAGAAAATTTACAATTCGCTCCGATAGCTTGGGCGTTGTCTTCTATTACGAATAGATTGTGTTCTTTGGCGATACGCATGATAGCCTCCATATTGGCAGCACGACCGAACAAGTGCACTGGGACAATTGCTTTGGTTTTTGGCGTAATCGCTTTCTTTATCGCTTCGATCGAAATGTTCATATTGACCAAATCTACGTCTACCAAAACGGGCGTTAATTGCAATAAAGCGATTACTTCAACCGTTGCAGCGAAAGTAAAATCGGCGGTGATGACTTCATCACCCGGCTTCAAATCCAATCCCATCATAGCGATTTGCAACGCATCTGTTCCGTTAGCACAAGGAATGACGTGCTTTACATCAAGATATTCTTCGAGGTTTTTTTGGAAAGATTGCACTTGAGGTCCGTTGATATAGGTATTGGTATCTAAAACTTCTTGGATAGAAGCATTTACAGTTGAAGCAATTTTTTCGTACTGACTTTTGAGGTCAACCATTTGGATTTTTTTCATGTAGCTATAAATTAAATGCACGCAAAATTAGTAATTTAATGATGTACAGCAATAAAAATTCTAGAAAGTAATGTATTTTAGCAACACAATTTTTGAGCTATGTTTTTTTTGTATGATCTATTGGTGACTTTTGCTGGTTTTTGTATTAAAATCTTGGCGATTTTCAATTCGAAAATCCATTTGTTTGTGCATGGAAGACAACCTGTATTTGCAACTTTACAAGCAAAGGTAGGTTCTCAAGACAAGACGATTTGGTTTCATGCGGCCTCATTGGGAGAGTATGAGCAAGGGCTGCCGCTGATGGAAAAAATGAAACTGATTTATCCTAATCATAAAATAATTTTGACATTTTTTTCGCCTTCGGGCTATGAAGTCCGTAAAAACAATACGGTTGCCGATGTAACGGTCTATTTACCATTAGATACAAAAAGCAATGCTGAAAAATTTATCGAGTTAGCGCATCCTGAAATGGTTTTTTTTATCAAATATGAGTATTGGCCGAATTATTTAAAAGTATTGAAAAACAAAGCCATTGCTACTTATTTAATTTCAGGGGTCTTCAGAGAGAATCAATTATTCTTTAAATGGTACGGCGGATTTTATAGAAAAGCGTTGGATAGTTTTGAACATTTTTTTGTTCAGAATTCAACTTCAAAAGATTTACTATTACAATTAGGGAAATCGAATGTGACGGTCTCTGGCGATACTCGATTTGATCGCGTGGCGGCTATTTTAGAAAAAGACAATCATTTGGATTTTATTTCGGAATTTAAAAACAATCAATTGACCATCGTTGTTGGAAGCTCGTGGCCGAAAGACGAAAAAATCTTGGTGAACTATATAAATTCGACGAAACATGCAGTAAAATTTATTATTGCGCCGCACAATATCAAATCAGATCAAATTCAAGAATTACAAAAATCGATTATCAAAAAAACGGTTATATTTTCGAAAAAAGAAGGAAAAAACTTGAGCGAATTTGATGTGTTTATTATTGACACTATTGGGATTTTAACCAAAATATATAGCGAAGCAGCTATTGCTTATGTTGGTGGTGGTTTTGGAAATCCTGGTGTTCATAACCTATTAGAACCAGCAACTTTCGGCGTTCCTATTGTTCTGGGTCCAAATTACTCCCATTTTTCTGAAGCTACTGCCTTGGTTGACATGGTTGGTTGCGATGTAATTTCGAATGAGAAGGAATTGAAAGAAACATTCGATAATTTGATTCAAAATAGAGATGTTAGAGAAGAAAAAGGGCATATTTGCAACACTTTTGTAAAAATGAATACAGGCGCATTAGAAACTATTCTAAAGTACTTTTCGAACCGATTGTCGTAAAAAAATTACTATTATATTTAAATTAAAACACGAGAAAATATGAAGATTTTAAAAGTACTCTTATTACTATTTGTTATGCAACTTCATGCCCAACAAGGCGGCATGTGGATTCCTTCTTTATTGCAAGGAATGAATGAAAAAGAGATGAAGAATTTGGGAATGAAAATGTCTATTTCTGATATTTATGCTGTCAATAAGTCGAGTTTGAAAGATGCTGTTCCCCAATTTAATGGCGGTTGTACGTCAGAAGTAATATCTTCAAAAGGATTGTTGCTTACTAATCATCATTGCGGTTTTGATGAAATTCAAAGTCATTCTTCGGTAGAACATGATTATTTAACCGATGGTTTCTGGGCTTATAAAATGGAGGAAGAATTGCCTAATCCTGATTTGGAAGTTACTTTTATTGTGCGCATAGAAGACGTAACAACAAAAATCCTAGAGGGAGTTGCATCGTTACCTACAGAAGCGGAGAAGCAAAAGAAAATACAAGAGAACATTGCGTCATTAAGCAAATCACTTCCGAAAGAAAGTTGGCAAGAAAATAAAATAAGAACTTTCTTTGAAGGCAATCAATACATGCTTTTTGTAACAGAAAGCTACAAAGACGTTCGGTTAGTTGGCGCTCCACCATCAGCTATTGGTAAATTTGGATCCGATACAGACAATTGGGTTTGGCCCAGACATACCGGAGATTTTTCTTTATTTAGAATTTATGCAGATAAAAATAATCGTCCAGCTTCTTATTCTAAAGACAATGTACCCTATACTCCAAGACATTTCTTGCCGATATCACTCGATGGTGTAGCGGAAGATGATTTTACTTTAGTTTTTGGATATCCTGGAAAGACCAATGAATATTTACCCGCTGTTGCCATTGAGCAAATTGTCAATGAATTGAATCCAGCAAAAATTGAAATCAGGGATAAAGCGCTGAAAGTTCAAGATGGATTTATGCGAAAAGACAATGCGATTAAGATTCAATATGCTTCCAAATACGCAGGAATTGCCAATTACTGGAAAAAATGGATTGGGGAAACGCAAGGCTTAAAGAAATCAGATGCAGTAGCGATAAAGAAAAAACAAGAAGCAGCATTTACAGAAAAAGTTATTAAAGCAGGAAAGCAAGCAGAATATGGAAACTTACTGACCGATTTTGAAAAAAACTACAAAGAAATTGCTCCTTATGCTTTAAGTAGAGATTACTTTATTGAAGTGGTTTTGCGAAATACGGAATTATTAAATGTTGCCTATAAAATGTATCAATTAGAACAGTTGAATACAACTAAAGGAGAACAAGCTTTTACTGATAGAAAAAATAATTTAATAAATGGATTAGGAGATTTTTACAAAGATTTCAATCCAGCAGTGGATGAAAAAGTATTTGAGCAATTAATTGAATTGTATGCAACGAAGTCTCCAAAATTATTTTTACCAACTAGTTTATTGAATGCAAACATCAAAGAACTTACTAGTACATTATATACTAACTCCAAATTGTCAACCTTTAACGGAACTAAAGAATTACTGACTGGAGACACAAAAACTATTTTAGCTAATCTAAATAACGACAAAGGATATCAATTGGTTAAAGAAATTACAGATAAATATCTTAAAGAAGTGGCTCCCAAATATGACGAAATCAATTTAAGAAATATTGCTTTACAAAGAACTTATATGAAAGCCCAATTAGAATTGAATAAAGATTCTAGACTATTTCCAGATGCGAATAGCACTTTGAGAGTTACTTATGGGAAAGTGAAAGGTTATGAACCAAAAGACGCTACGATATACAAACCGTTTACATTTTTAGATGGTGTCTTAGAAAAATACATTCCTGGAGATTATGAATTTGATGTTCCTAAAAAATTAATTGATTTATATAAAAGTAAAGATTATGGACCTTACGGAATAAAAGGCAAAATGCCTGTTTGTTTTATTGGAACAAATCACACCACTGGTGGAAATTCTGGTAGTCCAGCAATAGATGCAAAAGGAAATCTTATCGGGCTTAATTTTGACCGTGTTTGGGAAGGAACTATGAGTGATATTTACTATGATCCTGCCATTTGTAGAAACGTAATGGTAGACATTCGTTATGTATTATTTATTATGGATAAGTATGCGGGAGCAAAAAACCTAATAAACGAATTGAAAATAACACACCCAAAACAAAAAATAAAAAAATAATATTTAATATATTGTGATTAATACCAACTAAATCTTTCTTTTTTTATTAAATATATTAAAATAAAATATAAATTAAATCAACTCTTTTTGTGGCACAGTAATTGTAAAAAGGGTTGGCGTTGCAACAGATTATATTTTTTTAAAAAAAAATTGAAAAATATTTTTACATAATAAAAAATTTATATCTTTGCCTCGAATTAATAATTAACCTTTATAATTAAGTAAGATGAAAAAAGTATTTTTAAGTTTAGCTGTTATCGCTGCATTAACTGTAGTATCTTGTAAACAAGCTGAAGCTCCTGCTGAAGAAGCTCCAGTAACTGAAGAAGTTGTACCTGCTGTAGAAGAAGCTGCTCCTGTAGCTGATACTGCTGCTGCTGCTGCTGCTACTGAAGCTCCAGCTGCTGATGCTGCTGCTGCACCTGCTGACGCTGCAAAAAAATAATTAGAAATTTTTCTAAAGATTTTAAAAACCACGCTTTGCGTGGTTTTTTTTATTTAATATTATCGCGATAATAAATAATTATACTTAATGATATTAAATAAAAAAAGCTTCAAACATATGTTTGAAGCTTTTTGTACTCAGAGCGGGACTTGAACCCGCACGAACATTGCTGTTCACTGGATTTTAAGTCCAGCGTGTCTACCAATTTCACCATCCGAGCAAAATGATTGTGAGCGAAAAACGGGGCTCGAACCCGCGACCTCGACCTTGGCAAGGTCGCGCTCTACCAACTGAGCTATTTTCGCATTTCAATTTTTTAAAAGAACTGCCTTACTTGTTCCGTATTGCGAGGGCAAATTTAATACTTTAATTCAATTTTACAAGCCTTTTTGTAAAAAAAAGATTCTGACTCCTTAATGACTTGAATGCCTATCTTTTATAGAAAAACAAACTATTTTTTTGTTAGCATTCTTTTGATTTCATTTAGTTTCATCATCGCTTCGATTGGAGTTAATGTATTGATGTCTAAATTTAGAATCTCTTCCTTTATTTCCTCTAATAATGGATCATCTAAATTAAAAAAGCTCATTTGCATTTCTTCTTTTTCAGTTTTTAAATTATTCAATACATCACTTGAATGATTCTTCTCAAGTTTTTTTAATATTTTTTGTGCTTTTGAAATGACTAGTTGAGGAATTCCAGCCATTTTCGCAACATGAATACCAAAACTATGAGCACTTCCTCCTTTTACTAATTTCCGAATAAAAAGCACTGTGTCTTTCAATTCTTTCACAGAAACATTATAATTCTGAATTCTAGGCAACAACTCACTCATTTCATTTAATTCATGATAATGCGTTGCAAATAAAGTTTTAGGTTTTGTAGGATGTTCGTGCAAAAACTCCGCAATGGACCAAGCAATAGAAATCCCATCATACGTACTCGTACCTCTTCCTATTTCATCCAACAAAATCAAACTTCGATCCGATAGATTATTTAATATAGACGCTGTCTCATTCATTTCTACCATAAAAGTAGATTCACCCATAGAAATATTATCACTTGCTCCTACTCGTGTAAAAATTTTATCCACAATACCCATCTTAACACCTTCGGCAGGAACAAAACTTCCCATTTGAGCTAGCAAAACAATTAGTGCCGTTTGCCTTAATATTGCCGACTTTCCAGACATATTTGGACCCGTAATCATTATTAATTGCTGAGTATCTCTATCTAAAAAAACATCATTTGAAATATAAGGCACTCCAACTGGTAATTGCTTTTCAATAACTGGATGACGACCGTTTTTAATATCCAAATCAAAACTATCATTAAGTTCCGGACAAACATATTTGTTCTCAATCGCCAATTGAGCAAAAGATGTTAAACAATCTAATTGTGCCACTAAACTAGCATTCAATTGAACGGGTACTATATACGTAGAGATCCAATTTACTAAT
Organism: Flavobacteriaceae bacterium; assembly: GCA_947461795.1. Taxonomy (GTDB): domain Bacteria; phylum Bacteroidota; class Bacteroidia; order Flavobacteriales; family Flavobacteriaceae; genus Flavobacterium. The sequence goes on from CANHMG010000030.1 coordinate 16,871, forward strand.
TCCTCAAACAGAGCTAATTCTAATTTGTATATTTTCTCTTCGGCTCCTAAGATTTTTGATTCATATACTTTTAATTCTTCCGTGATATATCTTTCAGCATTCACCAAAGTTTGCTTTCGTATCCAATCCGAAGGAACTTTATCTTTATGCGTATTTCGAACTTCAATATAATATCCAAAAACATTATTAAAAGAAATTTTTAGCGAAGATATTCCTGTATTCTCTGATTCTCTTTGCTCAATTCCTTCTAGAAATTCTTTCCCTGAACTCGAAATCATTCTCAGTTCATCTAGTTCTTCATTGACTCCTTTTGCAATTGCATTTCCTTTAGCAATAGCAACTGGAGCTTCTTGGTTTAGAATCAATTTTATTTTTTCTCTAAGTAAATCACAACTATGCAAACTATCTCCAATAGTCTTCACAGCTTCTTGATTACTTTCTAAAGCTATTTTCTTAATAGGAAGTATTGCATCCAAAGAATCTTTTAAATGAATAACTTCTCTAGGGGAAACTTTCCCTGTTGCAATTTTAGAAATGAGACGTTCTAAATCTGAAATTTGCTTTATTTGAAATTGAATACTTTGCAATACGTTTTGATTGCTTTTTAAATAGCTAACAACATCAAGTCTATTTTGAATTTTACTTCTTTCTTTCAAAGGCAAAGCCATCCATCGCTTTAATAAACGCCCTCCCATTGGAGAAAGTGTTTTATCAATCACATCAATAAGAGTAACAGCATTCGGATTATAACTATGATACAATTCTAAATTTCTAATCGTAAATCGATCCATCCAAACATAGGCATCTTCAGCAATTCGTTGAATTGAAGTAATATGTTGGCGTTTGTTATGTTGCGTTTCCGATAAATAATATAAAACAGCCCCTGATGCTATAATGCCATCTTGTAATTCTTCGATACCAAATCCTTTCAGAGTTTTTGTTTGAAAGTGATTGGTCAACATGTCAAAAGCATAATCTTCTTTAAAAATCCAGTCTTCTAAATAAAAATGATGATAATCTTCTCCAAAAGTTTCTCTAAAATCATTTTTTTGAATTTTTGGAATCAGTACCTCACTTGGATTAAAATTCTGCAATAATTTATCAATATATTCATCATTGCCTTGAGCGGTTAAAAATTCTCCCGTAGAAACATCTAAAAAAGATACTCCTATGTTTTTTTTTCCAAAATAAATAGCCGCTAAAAAATTATTGGACTTAGAATTCAAAACTTCATCATTCATCGAAACACCGGGAGTAACCAATTCGGTAACGCCTCTTTTTACAATAGTTTTGGTCATTTTAGGATCTTCCAACTGGTCACAAATAGCAACTCGAAGTCCGGCTTTGACTAATTTTGGCAAATAGGTATTTAACGAATGATGAGGGAATCCAGCTAAAGCGGTTTCGGTTTCGGAACCGGCTCCTCGCTTGGTAAGTATTATCCCTAATATTTTGGAAGCTCTAACAGCATCTTCCCCAAAGGTTTCATAAAAATCTCCCACTCTAAACAACAAACAAGCATCAGGATATTTCCTTTTTATCTCATTATATTGTTTCATTAATGGAGTTTCTTTTACTTCTTTTTCTTTGGCTGACAAGGTAATTTTGATTTTAATTGATACTGAATTGAAGTAGCGAATTTAAAAATTAAAACATCAAAAATTTACAATCTGATGAATTTATTAAATTTAAGAAAGTTTTAGGATGTTATTTGAAATTTTTATATAGTTTTGCTTTGTAATTTTAATAAATTAAGACAATGAAAAAATTAGTATTATTAGCTGTATTAACTGTTTTCGGTGTTACAACTTCAAATGCACAAGCAAAAAAAGCTGTTAAAAAAGAAGCTCCTAAAGTAGAAGCTCCAAAAAAAGTAGAAACTCCTAAAGTTGAAGGTGCTGGAATGGTTTTCGAAAATGAAACTATTGATTACGGAACTCTTCCTCACAATGCTGATGGTAAACGTTCGTTTATTTTTGTAAACAATGGTACAAAACCATTAATCATTACAAATGCTACAGGTTCTTGTGGTTGTACAGTTCCTTCTTTTCCTAAAGAGCCGATTGCTCCTGGTGCAAAAGCAGAAATTGGTGTAAAATACGCTACTGATAGAGTAGGTGCTTTTACAAAAACTGTAACAGTTACTTCAAATGCTGAAGGTGCTGCTTCAAAAGTATTGACTATCAAAGGAACAATTCTTCCAGACGAAACTCCAAAAGAGACTCCAAAAGGATAATTTTATATTACTATAAAAAAAATGCTTCCAACTATTTGGAAGCTTTTTTTTTGAAAAATTGTAAATCAAATCTACTTACATGCGAAAACTAGAAAATAGTGAATTAGAAAGAAAATCCATACAAGATTTTAAAACGGCTGCAAAAACTCCTCTTATTCTTATTCTAGATGACATCCGTAGTTTGAATAATATTGGATCCGTTTTTAGAACTGCTGATGCTTTTTTGATAGAAAAAATATATTTGTGTGGAATTACAGCCACACCTCCCAATAAAGAAATTCACAAAACAGCTCTCGGAGCAACAGAAACCGTAGATTGGGAACATTTTGATAATGTAATAACAGTTATCCAAAACCTTAAAAATGAAGGCGTAAAAGTTTATGCAATCGAACAAGTAGAACTTGCTATTTTTCTTCAAGATTTCACTGTAAATGCAAATGAAAAATATGCCTTAATTTTTGGCAATGAAGTATTCGGTGTAAACCAAAAGGCAATTGAAATTTGTGATGGCACAATTGAAATCCCTCAATTGGGGACTAAGCACTCTTTGAATATAGCTGTAAGTGCCGGAATTGTGGTATGGGATTTATTTAAAAAAATGCGCTTCTAATTATTGGATAATTTATTTTGAATAGCTTCTAAAACGAAAACATAATCTTCTTGTTTTCTTACAAAATCTTTATCCGAAACATCTATAATCAATACGTTTAATTCCGTTTGTGATTTGATATAATCTAAATACCCTTTGTTGATTTTATCCAAATACTCCGCTGGAATTTCTTGTTCGTAACTTCTCCCTCTATTCTTTATATTATCTAACAACCGATCAGTGTTTTGATACAAATAAATGTACAAATCCGGCTTTGGCATTTCCTTATAAATGATTTCGAATAACTTCCGATACAACCGGTATTCATCTTCTGTTAGCGTTACTTTGGCAAAAATTAAAGATTTAAAAATATGATAATCGGCGATAATAAAATCTTTAAACAAATCAAACTGAGCCAAATCATCCGATATTTGTTGATAGCGATCTGCCAAGAAAGACATTTCTAAAGGAAAAGCAAACCGATTTTGATCTTCATAAAACTTAGGTAAAAACGGATTGTCGGCAAATCTTTCAAAAACAGTCTTAGCATTAAAATCTTCCGCAATCCTCGTGGTCAAAGTTGTTTTACCAGCTCCAATATTTCCTTCAATTGCAATGTAATTGAATTGATCTAACGCTATTTTATTCAAAGGAAAATCTAATGATTGTAACTTTTTAATTTGACTTTTGTCTTCAGAAGCTTTTAATAATTCCGGCAAGTATTTTTGTAAAATTGGATGCCTCCAATCTAAATTTAAATCCCGCATTGGAATCATTACAAATAATCGTTCTTGCATATACGGATGTGGAACTGTTAGGTTTTTAGATGCAATAATTTCTTCATTAAAAGCAATTACATCAATATCTAGTGTTCGAGAATGATATTCTTTACTATCTGTGCGAACTCTACCTAATTTTTCCTCAATAGCTAAAACTATTTCGAGAACAGTTTCTGCATCAGATTGTGTATGCAAAACCAACGCACAATTGTAAAACGCATCACCTTCAAAACCCCAAGCTGGAGTTTCATACAAATTAGAAACTTTGACAATGGTACCCACACTCAAGTGAATAGCTTCAATCGCTTTTTGAATATTTTCTAACCGATTTCCTTGGTTACTTCCTAACGATAAAATAACTTGATGTTGCGTATTCATATTAACCGCAAATTAAGTAAAAGAATTTTAGAATAGAAGTATATTTGCACCGACTGTTAATAAATTTAATTACACTTGTTATTGTAACTTTCGAAGTTCAATTTCAACTCATTAGAAAAAAATTATGCGATTTTTAGGAAATGTTTTAGCTACAATTGTTGGTCTTTTTGTTTTTTGTATGATATTCTTTTTTGGAATACTATTCATTGGAGCCTTATTCGGCGGGAATTCCGAAACCGTTTCGGTAAAAAACAACTCTGTTATCGTTCTCGATTTATCGAAAGTGACTGTTGATTATGCCGGAAAATTTAATTATAAAGAATTTGATTATTTTGATGCAAGACACGATGGCTTATCAGATGTTTTAAAAGCTATTAAAACTGCGAAAGAAGACGATGATATCAAAGGTATTTCTATTTTAAATGACAATTCCAATTTAGGTATGGCTCAAATAAAATCCGTAAGAAATGCTTTGGAAAATTTTAAAAAATCAGGGAAATTTGTGGTTGCTTATGCCAATTACTTTACCCAAAAAGAATACTACCTCAACTCCGTGGCGAATACTATTTATTTGAATCCAATTGGCGAAATGGAGTTTAAAGGTTTGTCTACTGAGCTACTTTTCTTTAAAGATTTTCAAGACAAATACGGCGTTAAAATGGAAGTAATTCGTCACGGAAAATACAAAAGCGCTGTCGAACCTTTCCTTGAAAACAAAATGAGCGATGCCAATAGAGAACAGGTTTCCGCTTTATTAAATTCGATTTGGAATTCTGTTTTAACAGACATCTCTAAAAGCAGGAATATTCCAACTTTGAAGCTTAATGAAATTGCCAATCAACTAGCAGCTAGAACGCCAGAAATGGCAAAAATGCAAAGATTGGTTGATAAAATTGCGTATGAAGATGTCTATCATAATGATATTAAAAAACTATTGGATGTTGATTCAGACAAAGAATACGCTACCGTTTCTATTCTTGATTATGCTGAAAATGTTGCGGCTACATCTATTGTAAATTCCTCGAAAAACAAAATAGCAATTATCTATGCTCAAGGTGAAATCGGAAATGGAGAAGGTGATGTAAATACAGTTGGAGAAGGTTCTATGCGTCGTTCCCTTCAAGAGGCTAGAAAAGATAAAAAAATCAAAGCGATAGTACTCCGAATCGATTCTCCAGGCGGAAATGCTTTAACTTCTGATTTGATCTGGAGAGAAATTGAATTGACTAAAAGAGTAAAACCTGTGATTGTTTCTATGGGAAATCTTGCCGCTTCTGGAGGTTATTATATTGCCTGTAATGCGAATACTATTTTTGCGGAAAACAATACAATAACTGGTTCTATTGGTGTTTTTGGTTTGTTGCCAAATTTCACTCAACTCACTTCTAAAATGGGTATTAATTCGGAACAAGTAAATACCAATGCCAATGCTGCGGATTATAGTATTTTCAAACCATTAACAGAAAACTATAAATTTATTGCTCAAGAAGGTGTCGAGAAAATTTATACTACTTTCGTTTCTCGTGTAGCAGCTGGCAGAAAAATGTCTTTTAGTCAAGTGGATGCTATAGCTCAAGGGCGTGTTTGGTCTGGATCTGAAGCTTTAAAAATTGGCCTCGTAGACAAAATTGGCGGATTAGATGCTGCATTAGATTATGCTGCTGCGTTGGTTAAAACGAAAGAATACAAAACTCAAAACTTTCCAATCTATGAGAAAGATTTTAGTGATTATCTAGGAAGTCTCGGTGTTCCTTTTATGAAAACAAAAGAAAGTTTTATCAAAGAAGAAGTGGGTGAAGAAAATTATAAAGTGATTGAACAATTAAGAAAAGTGCAAGCTAGAAAAGGAATTCAAGTGAGTTTGCCATTTGAAATTAATATTCATTAAACACGAAATCGAATACCATTACGTTATCTCTTTAAATTGAAATGTTATGATCAAGAAAATTTTAAAAATCGTTGGAGTACTTTTATTACTAGTAGTAATTTCTTTGTTTGCATTACCTTATTTTTTCAAGGATCAAATCAAGGCTAAAATAACAGCTGCTATCAACGAAAAAGTCGATGCAAAAGTGTCATTTGCCGATGCCGATTTGAGTTTGTTCAAAAGTTTTCCTCAAGCCAATGTAACGATTGACAAATTGCTTATCATCAACAAAGCTCCGTTTGAAGGCGATACACTGATATCCTTAGGGCAAATCAATTTAAAAATGTCGATTAAAGAATTGTTCAAAGGCAAAGAAGAAGCGATGAACATTGAAGCGGTTTCTACAGAAAATGGATTGATAAATATTCTCTTCAATAAAGAGGGTGTCGGTAATTTCGATATCGCTTTGAAAGACGATAAAGAAAAAGACGATAGTAAAAGCAGTCCATTATCTTTAAAGATTAGTGAATACAAAGTCACCAATCTTCGGTTCAAATATTTTGACGAACGCTCGAAAGTGAAAATGATTATTGACAGTTTGAATCATTCTGGAACCGGTGATTTCGCCAATTCTAAATTGGATTTAGTAACACAATCCACCGCTAAAGTGTCTTTGTTTATGGACAAAGCAAATTATATGAATCGCGTTGCTTTGACACTTGATGCCGTTTTAGGAATCGATTTAGACCAAAGCAAATATACTTTCAAAGAAAACAAAGCGCTCATCAATAAATTACCATTAGAATTTGACGGTTTTATTCAAATGGTAGAAAACGGGCAACAATACGATTTGAAATTTAAAACACCCACTTCGAGTTTTCAAAACTTCTTGGGTTTAATTCCAGCTTCTTATGCAGCCAATATCAAAGATGTAAAAACTACGGGTGATTTTACGGTAACAGGATTTGCCAAAGGAATGCTTTCTGACACTAGTGTTCCTAAATTCAATATTGCCATCGCATCGAACAACGCTTCGTTTCAATATCCAAATCTACCGAAGTCAGTGCAAAGCATTATCATCGACACCAAAATCATCAATGAAACAGGTGTGATGAATGACACGTATGTGAATTTAGATCAGCTTTCATTCCGTATTGATCAAGATGTTTTTAATGCCAAAGCGAACATTCGAAACATTTCAGAAAATGCTTTAGTGGATGCAAAATTGAATGGCATCATCAACTTAGGCAACGTTTCTAAAGCATATCCTGTCAAGCTAAAAGTGCCACTTTCTGGAATTTTGAAAGCAGATGTAGCTACGAAATTCGACATGAAATCGGTAGAAACAAATCAGTATGAAAATATGCAAAATTCAGGAAACATGACGCTTACTGGATTTAAATATGTAGATGACACCAACAAAGCGATGAATATTAATAAAGCGGTTGTTCAATTTACGAATACGCGAATCAATCTTCAAGAACTCGATTTAACGACCGGAAAAACCGATATGAAAGTGAATGGTGTTTTGGATAATTTCTATGGATTTATGTTTAAAAATCAAGAACTAAAAGGAAACTTTAATATGCAATCCAATCTGTTTGCAGTAGCCGATTTTATGTCGCCTGAAAAACCAAAAACAGCAAATGAAAAACCAAAAGAAGCGGTAAAAATTCCAGCTTTTCTAAATTGTTCGTTAACTGCAAAAGCCAATACGGTTTTATACGATAACCTGGTTTTGAAAAACGTATCGGGGAAATTGATTATCAAAGACCAAAAGGTAAACTTAGAAAACATCAAAACCGATATTTTTGGTGGTCAGATATTAGCCAATGGAGACGTTTCTACAAAAGGAAAAACTCCAGTTTTCAATATGGATTTAGGGATGAAAGCAGTCGATATTCAACAAACATTTTCACAACTCGATATGTTGAAAAAAATCGCTCCAATTGCTGACGTTGTTGAAGGTAAAATAAACACCGACATCAAAATATCTGGTAATTTAAATGCCAAAGAAATGACTCCTGATTTGAATAGTATTTCAGGTAATTTAACGAGTCAGTTACTTTCTACAACTGTCAACCCAAACAAATCTGCTCTTTTATCTAAACTAGGCGACAATGCTTCTTTCTTAGATTTGAAAAAATTGAACTTGAAAGATCTAAAAACATCCCTTACTTTTAAAGACGGGAAAGTCAACATCAAACCTTTTGAACTAAAATATCAAGACATCAAAATGAACATTGGTGGTCAACATGGTTTCGATCAAAACATGAATTACAATCTTAAATTCGATTTGCCAGCGAAATATTTAGGACCTGAGGTTAATAAATTATTAGCGAAATTATCTCCATCTGAGGTTAATAAATTGGAGAATATTCCAATAAACGCTATCATCTCTGGGAATTTTAAAGCGCCAAAAGTAGCTACAGATATGAAAAGTGGCATCACGAATTTAACCACTCAATTGGTCAAACAACAAAAAGAAAAATTAGTAAAACAAGGCACCAATGCGTTAAGTGATTTAATCAACAAAAACACTAAAACCGACACCACCAAAACCAAATCACCTGTGAAGGATGATATCAAAAAGAAAGCTGGGGATTTGCTGAATGGGTTATTCAAAAAATAAAATCACATGCCTTAAGACAACTTTTCTTAAGGCATTTTTTTATAAATTAATCGTTACCACACTGCCTTCAGCACTGCGAATATTAAAAACCGTTCCGTCTTCAAAAAGTAAATACTGTCCTTTTATTCCGTATAACACTCCTTTGAATGTGGATGTTTTTTCTAAACTTAAACTAGCAATTTTCTTAGGATATTCTATAATTGGATAGTGCATTTCATAGACGTCGTTTTTGTTTGAGAAAAAATATTCTTGAACTTCTTTTGGCAACAAGTCTTGAACTTTTGCTTTTTCAACAATTAAATCCGAAGTAATAATATCATTGGTGAGCATTTTCCTCCAATTGGTTTTATCAGAAAAATGATTCTTTAAGGCAACTTCAGTAATTCCGGCTAAATATCGATTGGGAACTTCAACAATGGCAATTGCTTTCTCAGCACCTTGATCAATCCATCGAGTTGGCACTTGAGTTTTTCGAGTAACTCCAACTTTTATTTCACTTGATGTCGCCAAGTAAACAATATGTGGTTGCAATTGTACTTTCGATTCGTAGTCTAAATCACGGTCTGCAATGCCTAAATGAGCAGTACTTAATTCAGGTTTCATAATCCAATCACCAACAGCTGCACTCGAATAAAAGCAATCGTAGCAAAATCCTTGACGGTAAATTTTCTTTTTTTTACCACAATTTAAACATTGATAACCGTCTAATTGAATAGTTATTTCCTTCCCTAAAACTTGATTGACATTCAAAAAACTGTTTTCAAATATCAAATAATATTGAATTGGATTCCCAAACTCAGTTTGCATTTTTGTGAGTACACCTTGGTATTGCATTTTTGGAATTATGATTAAAGATTTTATTTC
>CANHMG010000031.1 GCA_947461795.1 Flavobacteriaceae bacterium
ATGTCTAGACTACCAGCTGCATTGTTCGTAGTAGATATAAAAGCAGAACATATCGCAATAAAAGAAGCTCAAAAATTAAACATTCCAGTTTTCGCAATGGTTGATACTAACTCTGATCCACGTGAAGTAGAGTATGTTATTCCTGCAAACGATGACGCTTCTAAATCAATCGATAAAATTTTATCTTTAGTAACTGCTGCAGTTATTGACGGCCTTTCTAACAGAACTGCTGATGCAATGCCAGAAGAAGCTACTGAAGAAACTGTTACTGCTGAAGAAGTAGTTGCTGAAGCTGCTGTTGAAGTGGTTGCAGAAGTTCCTGCTGTTGAAGTGGTTGCAGAAGTTCCTGCTGTTGAAGTAGTAGAAGCTGTTGCTGAAACTGAAGAAGCAGACCCGAGCGCTAGCGAATTGGCGGAGCAAAAAACAGAAGAGTAAATAAAATCAATTACGAATTAAAAATTAAGAATTATTATTTTTACGTAATTCATGATTTTTAATTCGTAATTCTTTTTAAACAAAATTATAATCTTAAAAAAAATAAAAATGATGGCAACAATTACTGCTGCAGATGTAAATAAATTAAGAACTATTACTGGTGCTGGAATGATGGACTGCAAGAAAGCATTAGTAGAATCAGATGGAGATTTCGATTTAGCGATTGAAAACCTTCGTAAAAAAGGACAAAAAGTAGCGGCTAACCGTTCTGACAGAGAATCAACTGAAGGTGCTGTTATTGCTGTAGTAAATGCAGACAAAACTGCTGGTGTTGTCGTTTCTTTAAATTGTGAAACTGACTTCGTTGGTAAAAATGAAGCGTTTGTAAAATTAGCGCAAGATTTCGCAGCATTGGCTATGAATTTTGACACTAAAGAAGATTTTTTAGCAGCAGATTTCAACGGAATTACTGTAGCTGAAAAATTAATTGAGCAAACTGGAGTTATTGGAGAAAAAATAGAAATCGCTTCTTTCGAAAGATTGTCTGGTGCTTTTGTTGGATCTTATATCCATGCTGGAAATAAAATTGCAACTTTAGTTTCACTTTCTGCTAACGTTGCTGGTTCTGAAGAGGCTGCTAGAAATGTTGCAATGCAAGCTGCTGCCATGAACCCAATTGCTTTAGATGAAGCAGGAGTGGATGCAAATACAATTGCAAAAGAAATTGAAATTGCAAAAGATATGTTACGTCAGGAAGGAAAACCAGAAGCAATGATAGAAAATATTGCTAAAGGGAAATTAGGTCGTTTCTTCAAAGACAATACATTAGTCAATCAAGATTATATTAAAGACAGCTCAATGAGTGTTGCAAATTATATCAAATCTGTTGATGCCAACTTAACAGTAACTGGTTTTAAAAGAGCTGCTTTAGGTTAACTAACAGATAAATTCTTTAATAAAAGAGGTGTTATAATATAACACCTCTTTTTTTTTGTTTTTAAAATAAAAAAGTTATAAACTTGTATTCCCTCATTCTAAAAAACACTTTTCCTTTAATTAATTTAAATTTAATTTATGAAAAAATCACTTATTGTAATCTTTGCAATCAGCATTGCGGCATTCTCAAATGCTCAAAAATCAAAACAAGACGAAGGAATTAAATTAGGAATTAAAGGCGGATTAAACGTTGCCAATTTAATGGGTGATGTTGAAGATGTAGCCATCAGAACAAGTATACACGCGGGTTTGGTAGCCGAAATTATCGTTAATGATAAATTTTCTATTCAACCCGAATTATTATACTCTGGACAAGGAGCATCTGCTACTTTTGAAGGTGGCGGAAGATATAAACTCGACTACATTACACTTCCTGTATTGGCAAAGTTTCCAATTGCAAATAATTTATATCTAGAAACTGGACCACAAGTAGGATTTTTGATATCTGGCAAGTATAAAGACAATGATTCAAACGAAACTATTCCTAATACAAAAACAATTGATTTTGGTCTTAATGCAGGTTTAAATTACGAATTAAACAACGGCGTATTTTTTCAGGCTAGATATAATCTTGGGCTAACAGACATTGGATTTTATGGAGATAACAAAAGAGCCAGTAATTCTGTAATTCAATTTTCGATAGGAAAATTATTTTAATCAATAACTAAATCACATGAATAAACACATTCTTAGTATAATTGTTTGCATTATTGCTACAATATCAATTACCGCGCAAACAACTATGGCTCCAATGTCGGTGAAATATAGGAGAAGTTCTCTATATACCATGATTTCTGTTGACCCAACGTCTCCTTATGTTGAAGAAATCAAATCATACTTTGTCAACAGCCCAATTCCTGATAAATATAATGACCATAATTTAGAAAACAGAATTTTTACAATTAATGTTCCTGATGGAAAAGAAATGGAGACAATGGCTCGAATGATGATAGCCAATACACCTCCTGGAACTGAAATTGACATAAAAAATATCAACGACCCACAATTGGATGACATTGCTAAAAACCTAGTTGCCAAATGGTTTAATAGATCCCCAAAAGGTGGTTTTAATATGGATTTAATTAAAACTCGAGGGACCTACGATGCTTCTGCATTAGATATTGCAAAATCAAAAAATGACCAAAGGGGTGCAGCGATGCTTGCAGATGCTGGAGAGGAATTAATACAAAAGACATTTGTCCTTGTTAACGAGTTTAAATATGTTTCGAAAGAAGAAGTGGCAAAAAAAGCAAGTGGCTGGCTTAGCACCATCGGCGAAGTTGCAGGTGCTGCAGGTCTTGGAGATGTCTCCACGGCAGCTACAATAACTTCTGCGGGGGTAACAGTGGCTGGAAAAGGCTACGTCGTAAAAACTAAAGGTCACCTTTATAGGCTTGACTGGAATGATGAAGTTGCAGCAAGATTCTATAATGACTATTGGGCAGATGATACTTCGATCACTCCAGAGAAGAAAAAATTATTTGACGAAACCAACATTTTTAAATTGGTTTATTTAGGAGCAGATGATTCATGGGCAGACGTTCAGTCATCAGTATTTACGAAAAAAAGTGAAGTTGAACTCGTTCAGAAAGCTACTATGAAAGCTATGGATGCTGTCATTGTAAAACTTCAGAAAAATCACGATGAGTTCAAAACAAAAACACCTCTTTTTAGCGGTGAACCAATTACAGCAAAAATTGGTTTAAAGGAAGGTTTGTCAGACAAATCTAAGTTTGATGTTTTAGAGCAACGACAAGATGAAAATGGAAAAACCGAATATGTATCAGTTGGAACAATCAAAGTTGATAGTTCTTATCCTATTTGGGACAATCGTTACGGCGCTGATGAAGAAAACCCAGCTAACGCAGATGGTAAAACATATTTTAAGAAAACAAGTGGTAAGGAATTTTATGCAGGAATGCTTATTGTTCAAAAGAAAGGGAAATAATAATTTAAAATTTTTTAAAAAATGAAAACAAGAAATGTAATTACTTTAATGCTACTTTTTATTAGTGTTATGAGTTTCGCACAATCTGCAGGAAGACAAAGAAAAGCAGATAAAGCAACAAGAGAATGGCGCTATGAAATAGAATGTGCTGGGATTGGAAAAGATGGTACCTATTTGATTAAAGTTTGGTCTTATTCTAAAAACCCTAAAGTAGCTACTACACAAGCAAAGAAAAATGCTATACACGGCGTTATTTTTAAAGGTTTTTCTGGAGGTGGTCAAGGGTGTACTTCTCAAAGAGCTTTAGCTTCTAATCCAAATATTGAAGAAGAAAAAGCAGATTTTTTTGACCCTTTCTTTGAAGAAGGCGGTAAATTTATGAAGTATGTTTCTGAATCTGGTGATGGTAATGTAGATGCTGGTGATAGAGTAAAAGTTGGAAAAGAATATAAAATTGGAGTTCTAGTTTCGGTTTCTAAAGATGCATTGCGAAAAGATTTAGAAGCGGCTGGAATTATTAAAGGATTGACATCAGGATTTTAATTTTAAAGATACAAACAATGAAACTAAAAATAACATTACTAGTTTTGATCGCTTCCATTTCTTTGCTTTCTGCTCAAAAGAAAATTGCAGGGAATTACGGTTATAAAACCGAATGTATGGGTGTAGAAGGAGATGGTTCTCAAACGGTAAAAGCATGGGGAAATGGAAGAAACAGATCTGATGCTGTAGAACAAGCTAAAAAAAATGCAATTAGAGATATCCTGTTTTTTGGTCTAGTTGAAGGAAAACAAGAATGTCAACAAAGACCTTTAATTTATGAAGTTAATGCTCAAGAAAAATACGAAGATTACTTCAATAAATTTTTTACCGATGGCGGTGAATTCAGAAATTTCATTTCACTAAAAGATGAAAGAATTGGAGATAAATTTAGTCGTGATAAAAAAAAGGGGCGCGGTAGTGTTACCAATGGTTTTATCGTTCGTGTACTTCGTTCTGAATTGAAACAAAAATTAATTGCCGATGGCATTTTACCAAAATAACATAGAAATCAGTATAATGAAAAAATTAAATACTAAAAACAGTTTCGTCATTTTGGCGTTTCTTTTCGTAAGTCTCGCTTTTGGGCAAGCAAAAAAACCAACAATTATGGTTATTCCTAGTGATGTTTGGTGCAACACTAATAATTACATGACTAAGTTTAACAATCAAGGTACAGAAGTTAAAGTGCCTGATTATAAAAAAGCATTTCAAGAAAATGCCGAGTTATTACAAGTTATTACAAAGATTAATGGTTTGATGGCTGATAGAGGATTTCCTCTAAAAGACATGTCTGCCGCTATGAAAACTTTAGAATCAGAAAGTGCTGAAAACTCAATGTTAAGCTCTAAATCAGGTGCAGGTGTTGCTGAAACACCAATTGACAAATTGAAAAAGGTTGCTAAAGCTGACATCATCATTGAATTAACTTGGACTGTTAATACAACTGGTCCAAAAAAATCAGTTTCTTTTACTTTGAAAGGTTTGGATGCGTATACCGACAAACAAGTTGCTAGTGCAACAGGAACAGGAGCACCATCATTCTCTGCTGAATTACCAGTTCTTTTAGAAGAAGCTGTTTTAGCTCATATAGACAACTTTAACGGGCAACTTCAAAATCATTTCAATGATATGTTCGAAAACGGAAGAGAAATCATTGTTCGAATCAAAAAATTCGATTCTTGGGCTGATGATTTAGAAAAAGAATTTGATGGAAAAGAATTGGGATCTGTTATTGAAGATTGGATGACTGCTAATACCGTAAAAGGAAGATACAGTTTAAGTGATTCTACTGAAGGAATGCAATTGTACGAGCAAGTTAGAATTCCACTTTATGATGCTTCTGGTAAAGCTACTGATGCTAGAGGTTTCTTAAAAGGACTTCAAACTTTTCTAAAAAATGCTCCTTACAGTATTCCTAACAAATTAATGATGAAAGGTTTAGGACAAGCAGTTATTGTTCTAGGTGAAAAATAAAATATGAAAAACATGAAAAATATAATCACAAAAATCACTTACTGTTTTGTTGCAGTATTTGGATTTACAGCTTTATCACTCGCTCAAGAGTCTTCTACAAGCGCTGGTGCTTTGGGTAGAATAGCAATTGCTCCATACATTCCTGAACAAATTGAAGGTTTACCAGCAGGTGCTGATAATATGTTGAGTAATAAACTAAAACAAATTGTTTCTGCAAATGGCATGTCTGGAGAAGTTAATAATACAAGATTTATTATTTCTCCTAATATTGATGTTGCCACTAAAGATATACTTGGTACAGCACCAACTATGATTGCTTTAACTTTAAATGTTAATTTGTATATTGGAGATGGCTTGGAAGGAAAACAATTTGCTAGTCAAACACTTACTGTAAAAGGAGTAGGTGTTAATGAAACTAAAGCGTATATGGATGCGATTAAAAACATTAAACCAAATGATGCTGGCATTCAAAGTTTTATTGCAAAAGGGAAAACAAAAATTATCGATTATTACAATGCTAGATGTGCTCAAATCATTAATGAAGCCAATGCATTGGCTGGTCAATCTAACTTCGGCGCAGCTCTAGATAAATTAAATTCAATTCCAGAAGAATGTGCCGAATGTTTCAACAAAGCGCAAGCTGCTGCTGGACCTATGTTCAAAAAACATATCGAAAGAGAGTGTAAATTAAAAATGGCCGATGCTAATAGCAAGTGGAGTGCAAATCAATCGTTTGAAACTGCCAATGAAGTTGCTGGGATTTTGGGAACTATTGATCCAGAAGCATCTTGTTATAAAGATGCCAAAGCACTTAATGACAGGATTGGAAAACGTGTTATCGAGATTGACAAACGTGAATGGAACTACGTTATGGAACGTGATATAAACCTAAAAAGAGATGCCATTAAGGCGTGGAGAGATGTTGGTGTTGCTTACGGAAAAGGTCAGCCAAAAACTGTTGTTTATAAAAGTATCTGGTAAAATAAATTTATTCTTTTAAACTATTTAAGACCTCAATTCACAAAGAAATTGAGGTCTTATTTTTTATTAAAAATTCAGTATTTTTGAGTTTTACGAAATAGTACATTCTATATGTTTAAATCCAAAAAAGACACTGTTTATCTAGTACTTGCAGGTATTTTTATTACCAATGCAATAGTAGCAGAACTGATTGGTGGAAAACTAATTCATGTTGGCTCAGCCGTGATGAGTATCGGTATTTTGCCTTGGCCAATCGTATTTATTACAACTGATTTAATCAATGAATACTTTGGAGAAAAAGGAGTTAAGAAACTTTCATTAATAACTGCTAGTTTAATAGCTTATTGCTTTATATTGCTCTACTTCGCTTTGAAAATTCCTGCTGTAAAAGGAGCGAATCTAATTACAGATGCCCAATTCAATGGCGTTTTTGGTCAAAGTATGTGGATTATCGTTGGAAGTATTACCGCCTTTTTAGTTTCTCAATTAATAGATGTAACCCTTTTTCATTTTGTAAAAAACAGAACCGGCAACAAAATGATTTGGTTGCGTAGTACCGGATCGACAGTAATCTCTCAGCTCTTTGATAGTTTTATTGTTCTAGGGATAGCTTTTTGGATGACTGGTAAAATGACAAACGAAGTTTATATTCTTTCCGCATTTACGGGTTACTTTGTGAAATTAATCATTGCCATATTACTCACTCCTTTAATTTATCTCGGACATTATATCATCGAAAAATACATTCACAACGAATAAATATGGAAACAAAAATCAGATGCTCTTGGTGCGAGAAAGACGATTTATACAGAAATTATCATGATAACGAATGGGGAAATCCAGTATATGATGATGCTACCATTTTTGAATTCTTAATACTTGAAACTTTTCAAGCTGGGCTTAGTTGGTATACGATTTTGAATAAAAGAGAAAATTTTCGCAAAGCTTTTGATCAATTTGATTATAGGAAAGTATCCTTATACCAAGAAGACAAAGTACAAGAATTACTCCAAAATGCTGGTATTATACGAAATCAACTTAAGATTAGAGGCACCATTTCGAATGCCATTGCATTTATGAAAGTACAAGAAGAATTTGGAAGTTTCTCAAAATATATATGGGGATTTGTAAATCACAAACCGATTGTAAATAACCTAAAATCAATGGTTGAAATTAAAGCTACAACTGAAATTTCAGATATATTAAGTAAGGATTTGAAAAAACGAGGGTTTAAATTTGTTGGTTCGACTGTTGTTTATGCACATATGCAAGCAACGGGAATGGTGGATGACCATATTGCGACTTGTTGGAAAAGAACTAATTGATTTTTTTTGATTTTATTATAGCCATGAATTCGTCTCTGTCAATTTCACGACATCCTAAACTTTCCAAATGCTCATTATAAACTTGGCAATCCAACAATTGGTATTGGTTTGACTTTAATTTATTTACTAATGAAATAAAGGCTATTTTGGAGGCATTCGGCACTTTTGAAAACATACTTTCTCCACAGAATACATGCCCTAAATCAACACCGTATAATCCTCCCACTAGTTCCTCTTCTTTCCAAACCTCAACTGATTTTGCTTTTCCGAGTTCATGTAGTTTTTCGTATGCACCAATCATCTGATCTGAAATCCAAGTGCCGTCTTGTCCAGTTCGATTTGACTTTTGACAATTTCGAATCACTGCTGAAAAATCTTGATTAAAAGTCACTTTAAAAACATTTCGATTCAATATATTTCTCATGCTTTTGGAGATTTTCAATTCGTCTAAAAACAAAACCATTCTCGGATCAGGTGACCACCAAATAATAGGTTCATCGCTATTAAACCAAGGAAAAATACCATTTTGATACGCCAACAGCAATCGCTCTGAAGACAAATCACCTCCAAAGGCAAGAATTCCTTCTGGTGAAGAGGTTTCTACTGGCGGAAAAAAAAGTTCATTGGTTAGACAATACATCTGTAAACTAATTTTGTTTTTTTAGTAACAAAAAATCAGAAACTAGAATTCACTTCTAATCTCTGATTTTGATACAATTTTTATGTGTACTTCTAACCTCTTTTTTCTTAAAAAGGCAAATCATCATGTTCTTCTTCTGTAAAAGCAGTTGCTGGCTCAAAAGCTTCTGCCGCAGGCATTGGCGGAGCTGCTGTTGCTGTATTTTCTGCTTGTATTTTAGCAATTCTCCATCCTTGAATGGTATTGAAATAAACGGTTTCTCCTTGTGGGTTTACCCATTCTCTACCTCTAAGATTGATGTCTATTTTTACCGCATCACCCACATTAAAACTGTTTAATAAATCACATTTATCTTGTACAAATTGCACTAATATATGTTGAGGATATTGCTCATCTGTTGTTACTACAACATCTCTTTTTTTGAAACCAGAAGTACCTACTTCTTTAGTGGTATCAACCATTTTAATTTTCCCTGTAACTTCCATCTTCTAAATTTTTAGTGTTTATTATTTTTTTGAAACTGAATTGGCTAACAAAACTTTCCATGCAGAAAGTACGTCGTTTTGGTTTAAATATTCTTTTGCTTTTTGATGTATTTTTATGTCGTCATCTGCACTTAAAATACCTTTGACTGCAAAATTTTCTTTTACAAATATAGTAACTTCTTCTTGGGTAGGCAAGGCTTCGACATTACCCAACATTCCTAAATCATTGCCATTGAATATGGTGCTTTTTTTAACAAAATTTGGAATAGCATCGACTCCAATTCCTAGATTTACAATAGGTTTTGGCACTTCAAACAGTCCTTTATTGGAGCGAGAATACCAATTGTTCCCTAAACGAGATACTAAATCTATTTTATGCTGATCGATAGCTCCGTTTTCGTCTAATATTGTTTCGTCGATGTGAATTTTAAGCACTTCACAAATGATTAGATTTCCTGCTCCGCCGCCTGTGCCTAATGCAATAATTTGATTGATTTTGCATTCAAACTGCACCGGAGATTCTTTTACGCGATAGGGCTTGACGATATCCGACGGGATTTGAGTCAATCCCGATTTTAAAAACTCGTTGACTCCATCAGCATATTCCGTACTGGATAAAGAAGCTTGTTGTACGATATCAAAATTGACTACATTAATAACTACTTCTCTGGTTGCTTCTGCATTAATTAAAGTATGCTTAATTGTATTGTCACGAACCCGTCTAGCAGGAGAAAAAATCAGAATCGGTGGGTTTGAACTAAACACATTAAAGAAACTAAAAGGGGACAAATTAGGCTTTCCGCTAGCGCTTAATGTACTTGCGAAAGCAATTGGGCGAGGCGCAACAGCACTTTGCAGATAGCCTTGCAATTTGGCAGGAGAAAGATCTTTAGGTTCTATGCTTAGCATTTAGTTCATCGGTTTTGACAAAAATAGCAAATAGGAATACGCGATAGTGATAGCTGTTGATAAGATGCTAGTTTGTTGAAAAGTATTCGCCTAGATGTGCTAAATGTCCTAGCCCTGATGGTAGTGGATATCCTTTTGTGCCGTTGTTTTACTTCGTCAGTTCGTTTCGCTCGGGTGGCACAAAAGATAGGAACGAACAGCAGGATCAAGCTCCTAAAAAACCAATTCATTTTAAGAACTGCTTATTAATTTATCAACAAATCGCTCAGCTATAACGTTTTCGTTGTTGTTTTTCTCATGAATAATTCAAAATTTACAATATAATTGAAATTTATTGTTAATTTCATAATGAATTAACCAAACCAATTTATAAAATGAAAACAAAATTAACTTTAAGAAAGATTGCATTTTTGATGGTGTTTTTTTGTATTGCATTGACATCTAGATTGAGTGCTCAATCGGCTGCCAATGTAAATGATGTTATGTTGCAGGCTTTTGGTTGGGATGTGCATATGCAATCTTCTGTTTCTTCTGAAGGCGGACTTTATAATTATTTAAAAAATCGTTCAAGTAGTTTTGCGACAGCAGGTTTTAATGTAATTTGGTTACCTCCACCGAGTAAGTCTACGGGAGGCGTTGGATATATTCCAACTGAATTATTCAATTTTTCTCAAACAGTTTATGGCTCGGAAACGCAATTGCGTGCATTATTAACCTCTTTTAATACAAGTACTCCTAGAATTCATCCAATGGCAGATATTGTTGTCAATCATAGAGGAGGAAGTACGAATTGGACAGATTTTACGAATCCAACTTGGGATTGTCATTCGATTACAAGTAATGACGAAGCTAATTTTGGAACAATCACTGGAGTTAGGCCTTGTGGAACTCCAGATACAGGAGAAGATTTTAATGGAGGACGAGATTTAGATCATACGAATATGCAAGTCCAATTAGGAGTGAAAGAATACTTAACACGATTAAAAGCATTGGGTTTTGATAGTTGGCGTTGGGATGTTGCAAAAGGATTTTCAGCAAGTTATTTTGGAGATTATATCAACTCATCCGCACCATATGCTTCTGTTGGGGAATATTGGGATGGAAATTCAGCAACTTTAAAAACTTGGATTAATGGAACTGGCGGAAGATCTGCAGCCTTTGATTTTGCTTTATATTATAATGCTTTGCAACCTGCAATTAATAATGGTAATTATGCAGCAATGTCTGGAAACCCAGGTTTAGCAGGGCAATATGGATATGCGGATAAAGCAGTAACTTTTATCGACAATCATGATACGTTTGTGAAGCCTGGTAGTTTTGTAACTGGTGCAAATATTATGAAAGGATATGCCTATATTCTTACACATCCTGGAATCCCATGTGTTTTCTTTCCTCACTATTTCGGAGGAAGTTATAGTAAGGATGGTGTAACAGTTAATTACCCAGCCAATCAATTGGCCATCAATAGTATATTAGCAATACGTAAATCAAACGGAATCAATGCTTATAGTTCGGTTGTTGTTACCAATGCAAGTTCTTTCTATTCTGCTACAATTGACAACAAAGTTGTTGTGAAAATTGGCCCTGGAATGTGGAATCCAGGAACAGGATGGATTTTAAAAACTTCTGGAACTGACTATGCAATTTGGGAAAGAGTAGTAATTGCTGATATTCCGAGTTTAGTTATTGCACCAACTGGCGGGAGTTTCGTATCAGGATCTACAGTAAATGTAGTGCTGACAGCAAACAATGCAACTTCAACAATTTATTATACTTTGAATGGTGCAACTCCTACAACTGCTTCTTCATCTGCAATTGGAACAAAATCATTGGCAATTACAAGTACGAAGACTTTGAAAGCTTTTGTCCGCAATACTGCTGGTGTTAGTTCAGTTGTAAAAACAGAAGTCTATTCTTTTTCAAGTCCAGCTACTTTTACGGTATATTTCAAAAAACCATCTAATTGGAATTCGGCAATAAAAATATATTATTGGGGAACAGCAGGAACGGCTGCAACGGTTACTTGGCCTGGCGTTGCGATGACTTCAGATTGTGGAAGTTGGTATAAGTTTACTTTTCCATCAACTGTTAGTGCCTCTAATTTAATTTTTAATGATGGGACGTTGCAAACAGCTGATTTAAATGCAACTGCCGGAATAAAATATTACGACAATGGGTGGCTTGGTGCTGAACCAACTAATCGATGTCCGACTGCGATGACAGTTTATTTTAAACCTCCAACATCATGGCCGTCAGCTCCCAAAATTCATTATTGGAATGCTGTACCAACGGGGAGTGTTACAAATACCACTTGGCCAGGAATGACAATGGTTGCCGATGTAAATGGATTCTATAAATACACTATTGTTGGTCCCACTTCTGTGAATATTGTTTTCAATAACGGTAGTAGCGGTACCGGTAATCAAACGGCTGATTTGTTGAATAAAACAAATGGATACTCCTATACATGGGGAGCTGCGGCTAGACTGATTGAGGGCGAAGCAACTAAATTGAATTCAGCAATCATATATCCCAATCCGGTTGGTGACTTTTTTCAAATAAGTTCAGAATCTAAAATTCTTAAATACTCTATTATAAACATTCAAGGAGCTGTATTAATCGAGGGCAATGGAATAGAAAATGCAATCGATGTTCGAAATTTAAAATCTGGGCTTTACTTTTTGCAACTGACATTTGAAAATGGTCAAGATGAAATTAAAAGAATTATTAAAAAATAAGTAACAATCAACTTTTACTTCAATGGCTTAAACAGTAGTAATGTTTAAGCCATTTTTTTTGCCTGAGTTATTTTCAATCTTAACAGAAATATTTCTTTATATTTATTCCCACAAAATAATTCTATGCAATTTTCTAATCATAAAAACACAACCCGTTGGGTATTAATCGCTGCTTCTTTTGTGATTATCACTTTAATTCTATGGAATACATATACTTTCTTTCAAATCTTTAAGGACGAGGAAAGAGTCAAAATGGAACATTGGGCAGAAGCTCAAAAAACATTGAATAATGCTGGGGTTGATACTGATATTGAATTGCCTTTAAAAATTATTAGAAATGCTAGAATCCCAATTATTTTAACTGAAAATAATAAAATACTCAGTACTAAAAACATAGAGGATGGAATTGCTAACGACAGCTCTAAATCGGCTGAAATGCTAACCAAACTTAAAAACCAAAATGATCCGATTGCTATAGAATATGTGCCAGGGAAATTTCAATATCTCTATTATGGCGATTCCTCTTTATTGAATAAATTAAAATACTATCCTATAGCGCTAATCTTGATTATTGTTTTATTTGGAGCCTTGGTATATAATTTTTACAAAAGCACCAAAATGGCTACTCAGAACAAGCTGTGGGCTGGAATGGCCAAAGAAACAGCACATCAAATAGGCACACCGTTATCCTCGTTAATTGGTTGGTTAGAAATCATGAAAGCGGACAATGTGGATGCGACAACCATTTCAGAGATAGAAAAAGACATTTCTCGTTTGCAAACCATCACCGATCGGTTTTCGAAAATAGGTTCAGAACCCATATTAGAAACTAAAGATATCATTCAAGAAACCTTAGATTCTTATGATTATTTGCAATCTCGGTTTTCCAAACAAGTTGTTTTTTCCTTCAAAGCTCCCAAAAAACCCATCTTGGTTTTGATGAATCCAGCTTTGCATAGTTGGACCATTGAGAATTTGGTTAAAAATGCAATTGATGCCATGAAAGGCAAGGGGAAATTGGCTGTGGTAATTGAAGATGATGGAAAATCTGTAAAAATAAAAGTGTCCGATTCGGGGAAAGGGATACCAAAAAATCAATTCAAAAGTGTTTTCGAACCTGGCTTTACAACTAAAAAACGTGGATGGGGTTTGGGTTTGTCATTGACTAAACGCATCGTGGAAGAATATCACAAAGGTAAAATCAAAGTATTGAGTTCGGAAGTGAACAAAGGCACGACGATGCAAGTGAGTTTTGAAAAAGTCGTTTAACACGAATTTGAGTAAAAAAAACATAAACACGAATTTCACTAATTAGCACGAATTAGTGAAATTTGTGTTGATTTTTATAAGTGAGTTTGAATACTTTTTACTAGAGCTTCAAATTCTTCTTTTTCTAATTTTACTTTATTTTGAAAACGCATTTCGTCCATTTCGTTAAGAGGAATCAAGTGAACATGCGCATGAGGTACTTCCAAACCGATAACCGCCATTCCGATTCTTTTGCAAGGAATCGTTTTTTCTAAAGCAACAGCTACTTTTTTTGCAAATTGCATCAATCCCAAATATTCTTGATTCTCAATATCGAAAATTTTGTTCGTTTCTTTTTTAGGAATGCATAATGTATGCCCTTTCGCATTGGGATTAACATCCAAAAAAGCTAAAAAATTATCGTCTTCTGTTATTTTGTAGGCAGGAATTTCTCCGTTGACAATTTTGGTAAAAAGAGTTGACATACCTTTTAATCTCTAGAAATTTCTAACACTTGGAATTTAAGAACACCATTAGGAACTGTTATTTCCGCTAAATCCCCAACAGATTTTCCTAGCAATCCTCTACCTATTGGAGAAGTAACTGAGATTTTTCCTGTTTTTAAGTCGGCTTCACTTTCGGCTACTAAAGTGTATTTCATTTCCAAACCATTGGCTTGGTTCTTAATTTTCACATTAGATAATACCAAAGCTTTAGACACATCCAATTGCGATTCGTCAATTAATCTTGCATTGGAATGTACTTCTTCTAATTTAGAAATACGTAATTCCAATAAACCTTGCGCTTCTTTAGCAGCATCATATTCTGCATTTTCAGACAAATCACCTTTATCTCTTGCATCAGCTATATCTTGTGATGCTTTTGGACGCGAAACACTTTTTAAATAGTCTAATTCTTCTCTTAATTTTTTTAATCCTTCTGCTGTGTAATACGATATTGCACTCATAATTTCTGTCATTTATATAAATAGAAAAAATCCCATCACGACGGGATTCCTAGCGGGCAAAGATAGTATAATTCTTATTAGTTAATAATTATATGTTAATCAATACTAAGCCAAATTTAAATAAATTATATTTGTTAGCATCATAATTTGATACTTTTTTATCCATGAAAAATAAAATTTTAGTCTTTCTTATTTTAGTACTATTTATTAGTTGTGAAAAAGAAACACAAAGGAGAAGCAACAATCCTTATTTGCCGAATTATAATTTTTCGACTCTAATCAATTTAAGTTTACCTCTTTATAGTAGTTTAAATTTTGTTTCAAATCCAATATCATTAACTATAGACAATGATATAGATATTATCGTTATGAAAGTTTCGGAAGGAAATTATATTGCTTGGAATGGCAATTGCCCGAATCATTCGAAATCTTCTTGTTCTAAACTTATTATATCTGGTTTAAATTCTAAATGTGCTTGTGAGGATTACACGTATAGTTTGTATAGTGGTCAAAGTCAAACAGCTCCATATCCTTTGATTAACTATAGTGTTGAAGTATTAGGAAATAGTCTAATTCGAGTTTACAATTAGGGTGTTTAAAAATTCAGTGTCAAACCAATCAGAAAATTAATGCCCGCTTGTGGATAATAATATATAGCTCCACCCCCATAATCTGCTCCGTTTGAAACATACTTTTTATTCATGATATTGTTTACCAAACCATTTAGTTGTATTGATTTGAAAACTTTTTTTGGAAGAACTTCATAAGAAACATTCAGATCATGTGTCACATAACTTGATAATTTAGAGGATTCTAATTCAGCGTTATTTAAATATTGCGTCCCAACATATTTCTGCAACCAAACTATTTTTAAACTTTTTATTGGTTGAAAACTTACCATACTACTCGATATTATTGACGGTGAAAATGCAATTTGTTTATCACTCTCCTCTTTATCTCCTTTGATAGTATTAGCACTATACGTAAGATTCCCTTGGTAATGAATTTTATTGGTTACTTGATACCCAAACTCCATTTCACATCCTAATCGATAGCTTTTATTTGTATTTGATCGGATGGGATTTCCCACATCATCTAATTCTCCTGTCAGAATGAGTTGTTTTTTATAATTCATGAAATAAATATTGGTATTCCACTTTACTTTTTTTCTATCATGACGCCAGCCTAATTCATAATCATCGAGACTTTCTGGATTTGGAGCCCCGTTTTCATAATCGGTTCGGTTGGGTTCTCTATTGGCTTTTGCGTAAGAAAAATAAAAAGTGTTATTTTTATTGGACGTAAACGTAATACCGGCTTTTGGATTTAGAAATGAAAAAACATCATCTACTAATATAGGCTGTACTCCATTTGCAATATAATTAACTCTTCGGTATTGAATATCCGCAAATAAATTCCATTTTGAAAACAATTGGTAATTTACTTTCAGAAAAGTAGTGCCATCGTTTTTAGTTGCATTGTCTTCATAATACTTATTTCTTAATTCCGTTTGTGAAGCAAGCTGTGTCCAAATTACTTTCCCAAAATGATCTCCTTCATACTTATTCCAACTTCCTCCAAAAAGTGCTTCCCATTTTTGGGTCTTGAAATTTAATGAAAAGGTAGTTCCGTAAAAATCATTGTCTAACCATTTTTGTCGCACTAAATCAGTAATACCAACATTTCCAAACGGCATTAAACCATATTCTGAAAACGATTGATCTTCTACATATTCTTTATAATATCCTTTCCCTTTTGTATAGTGTAAAGCTACGTTGCTAGACCAATTTGAATTTATTTTCTCATTCCAATGCAATTGAAAATGGTGTTGTTGATAATTATCCGTTTGATTGTCATAAAAATGAATATTTCCTAATTCGTCCGTATACATTCCAGCAAAATTATACGTTCTGTCATTTTTCAATGTTTCGGCATCGATGCCATACCAAGATTGGTATGTTTTTTCAGTTCCACCAAAAACTAAAGCTTTTATCAATGTTGTTTTCCCGACATAAGTTCCTTGCACGAAATACGATTTTAAATCCGAAGAGGCACGATCTACATAACCCTGCGAAGCAATATTCGAAACTCTTCCAGCTAATTCAAAATTATTATTAAGTAAGCCCGAACTAAATTTTAAGGTGTGCTTTCTGGTGGAGAAACTGCCGAATGAATTAGAAATCTCGCCACTGTTTTCTTTTGAAAACGTATCTGTTACCAAGTTCAGACTTGCTCCAAAAGCTCCTGCTCCATTTGTTGAAGTTCCAACGCCGCGTTGTAATTGGAGGCTTTCAACAGAAGATGTAAAATCGGGCATGTTTACCCAAAAAGTGCCTTGACTTTCTGAATCGTTATAAGGAATGCCATTTATAGTAACATTAACTCGAGTTGCATCACTACCACGGACTCTTATAGCAGTATATCCGATACCGTTTCCTGCATCTGAAGTGGTAACAACTGAAGGTAAAAAATTCATTAAAATTGGAACGTCTTGTCCTAGATTTCTTGGGGCAATATCTTTATTGTTCAAATTGCTAAAACTAATTGGAGTCTTAGTTGTTCCTCTAATCGCTGAAACCAATACTTCTTTTAAAGTATTTACATCGGTAGAATCTCTTTGTTGATTTTGAGCATAAATTGAAAAAGATAAAAAGTAGCATGCGACAATTATTTTTGCATGCATTAGAAAAGGTAGAATTAAAGTTTTCATTCGCAATAGAATACGAATAAAAGGGGGAATTATTCTTTTTTAAATTAAAATTGATTGTTTCCTTAGACAAAATAGAGCATATACTCTATTTATTTGTCATTTTTCCCTTAACAGCATTACCTGTTCAGGTTCGTTGGGTATAATCTCAGCTCGTTATTTAGAGCACCCCTTTGAGACAGTACAAAAGTAATTTTTTTAATTAAAATTCCAAATGAATTGTAATCAAAATCAAAATTCAGGTTTTCTTCTATTCAGCTTGATTAAAGAAGTATTCCTTTTGGCTTTGATTCTTTTTTCAATAACAGAACGAGGTATTTTAGTTGCTTTCCTAGCTTTGGGAACAATAAGTGCCATTTTTAATAGATCGAAAAATCGTTTGGTAATAAGCGTTTTGTTTTTAAGCTGACTTCGATCTTCATCACAATTTAAAATCAAAGTAAAATCTGAGGATAATCGAGGCGCTAATTTAATTTTCAGCAGTTCTTTTTCTTCCTCCGACAAACCCTGAGAATTATTCAGCGTAAATGTTAATACTACTTTTGAAGCAACTTTATTTACATTTTGACCACCAGCCCCTGAACTCCGAACAGCTTTGAAATTAATTTCTGATTTGACTTTTTCTAAATCCATTATTGAGGTTGGTGCGGAGGTTTTAATAAGTCATTGACGGTCTTTACTGGATTGAAAGTAATTAACGGAATTTCCACGAAAATTGTAATCCATTTAGCCATAGCGCCATTCCATAGCCCAGGCAATTCATAAGCTTTTATATCTTTACCGCTTTTGTTTTTAGAAACAATAAATCCACTTTGATGATCTACAAATTGGTTTAAATCAAATTTATCTCCATTAAAGTCTTTTATAGAACATACAATGTCTACTGGATTAAAATGAGTAGATTTTGAAAAGATACCTTCTTGTATAGAATTTTGCAAATCGATTTGTGAGCTTTCAACTATTTGCAAAGAGACATTTCCTTTATTGTCTTGAACCCAAAAAGGTCCTCCTCCCGGTTCTCCTTCGTTGATTACCATCCCACAAACTCTAATGGGTCGATTCAATATATTTTGAATATGCATTATTTTGTTTTCAACAGTATATTTATAGAAATCTTCTATAATTGTAATGTTTAATTCTTTTTGAAGAAATAAAATTAATTCAGAAAGTTCACTTTCTTTATAAGAATGTATGTGACGTAAAATCTTAAATATTTTTTTCTGCTTATCTAATAAAATTCCTCCTAATGCTTTTTTATATAATGTTATTGTTTCAATATGATTTTGGATAACATTATCAATGTTTTTTATAAAAATCACATCAGCATCAATGAGATTTAAGTTGTTTAATAATGCTCCATGACCTGCAGGACGAAATACAAGTTTACCGAATTCGTTTCGAAAAGGCGAATTATCTAAAGAAACCGCAAGTGTATCTGTTGAAGCATTTTGAAATGAAAACTCAATATTGATTTTAGTGTCAAACTTGTTTTCTACTTTTTTTATTTCATTTTCAATAATTTTTTCAAATTGCGATTTATGTATTTCTGAAATAGTGAAATGTAAATACGATTCCCCTTTTGACGAAGCATACAAGGCACATTCTTTTAGATGTTCTTCGATAGGAGTTGCCGTATGAGTAGCATATTTATGAAACGGTAAAATAGCTTTGGGTTTGTTACTAAAATTGAAATTTTCAACCTCTAAAAGCATTTTGATAAAAAGATAATACTTTTCATCACTACTTAAAGATCCGTAATCAGGATGCAATTCCTTTACAATTGTATTTATAGTATCATAAAAAGGAAATTTGTCAATTCCTGCTAGAAAGACAGTAAGACTTGTTGAGTTTTTTTTGTTAATATAACTATTAATCGATTCGTTCTCGATTTGAAATTCATTTAAAAACTCATTTAAAAATTTAAACATTCTACTTGCAGCACCTGAAGCGGGAACAAATTTTATTAGTTTTAAACTCTCTTTTTCAGCATCAAAATAATAAGCGAAATCCTGAAATTGATTTTCATTTAATTTAAGAATTCCATCATTTATAGAAGCAGGTTTTACTAATATTGCTTTTGCAATTCCATTTTTAAAAAGCTGAAAATGTTCTTTTATACTATCTAAATGAATTCCTTTTTGATAGATTTGAACAAAGTCGTAGGAGTTAAATCCCATTGATTTTGCTATAACAAGATTTTCAACAATTTGTATTGCTTTTTGTAATCTTTCTTCTGCATTTCCAGACAATCGTATGTACGGTTTGTCATTATCAATTAATGCTTTTTTAAAAACCTGAAAAGTTTCTATCCTATCATTTGGGCTGTCTCGAAGTTGATCCTCTTCCCATGGAACATCAATATCGGTAAGGAAAAATAAATCGTATTTATGTTTTCGTGCCGCTTTTTCTAAAATCGGGTCACAGAAATTATAGTACAATTCGGAAAACACTTTAGTCACTAACAAACAAGTATCGCAAAACAAAAATTGATTGGAAGTCAACAAAGCATCGTTCTCAAGTTTAGTTTGCCCAATAGCTATTGGCAATAAATCCTCCGGCTCACAAATTTGGCCTGTTTCATTTAATTTATTAAGTAAATAATTCCGCGCAAATTCAGGTGCCCAATTGGTTTGAAAATGCGAAGCCAATTGTCGAGACAATGTGGTTTTCCCAGTAGATTCAGGACCAAATAAAGCTATTTTTAGTACTGTTGAATGTTGTTGTTTAAGATTCTCTTCCATTCTAAATAAGCTGAAACAGCTAAAATTGTAAAAATTATATATTGTAAAGACAACATTCCTAATCCACGATAAGCATATAAAGGAACTACAATGATATCACCTACTATCCATAGCGTCCAATTCTCTATTTTTTTAAGAGCCATATACCACATTCCTGTAAAAAATATACCTGAAGCAAGAATGTCAATATAATTATCTGTTTTGATTTCGTAATGACATATTTTATAGATTCCGAAAACTACAAAAATTGTAATAAAAAACAATACTATTCCAAATGTTTTTTCGTTAAAATTGGTTCTAGATATTGATAGTACAGCAATACTATCTTTTTTTTGAGCCCATTGATACCAACCATAAATACTCATGATTGAAAAATACCCATTGATAATCATGTCTCCTAAATAGCCAGCAACATATAATAAATAGGATGTAATTATGGTTGCAATTAAGCCTGTTGGATACACTAATATATTTTCTTTTTTAGCCAGCCAAACACTCCATATTCCAAACACAAAAGCAAGGAATTCTAATACAATATGCAGTACAGACGTGTTTTTATAAGCATTTAAAAAAAAATCTACCATCCTAATTATGCATTAAAAAAATTCAAATCTAATTCAAAAGCAGTTCCGATAACTACGATATCAGCTCCAGCTTCATGGGCTTTTTCGATTCCTTTTTTGTTATTTATTCCACCTCCCACTAGTAATGGAATTGATGTGTTCATAGAAACTAAAGCAATCATTTCTAGTGGAACTGTTTGTTTGGCTCCACTTCCTGCTTCTAAATAAATTAATTTTTTACCCAACATTTCTCCCGCTTGTGCCGTTTGCAGCACATAATTAGGATTGTTTCTGTCTAACGGCTTTGTTTTACTAACTCTTGAGACAGCTGTTTCTTGTCCGCTTTCAATTAAAATATAACCCGTAGGAATAATTTCTAAATTCGTTTTTTTGAGAATTGGCACCGCATTTATTTGATGTTCTATTAAATAATCTGGGTTTCTACCAGAGATTAAGGACAAAAACAATATACCGTCAGCTTTGTCTGATATTTGAGATGGATTGCCAGGAAAAAGGAGTATTGGCAAATTTATTTCGTTTTTTAATTGTTGAATTAAATCGTCTAAAATGTTATTCTCAACACTGCTACCACCAACAAAAATATGTGTAGCAGGAGAGTCATTTATTTTTTGTGATAATAGGACAACATTACTAAGTTCGGTTTTGTCGGGGTCGATTAAGATCGCTAATAATTTGCGTTTTTGAGCTTTCGCATCGAGTATGTCTTGGTATAGATTTTTCATTATTTTTCAAATGCGAAAACTAAAGTATAATTTTCTATTTCTTCAAAAAAGATTTCATAATTCATTCGAATAGTTCCAAAATTCAAAACAGCTTTTGTTTTTTTTGTTGTCAAATCAAAAGCATCAACTTGAATATGATCATTAAAACTAATTCCAGGTTCGTTTCTAATTTTAAAAATGGCTTCTTTAGCTCCCCAAATTACGGTCAATTGTCGAATATAAGAGTTCTTATCTGAAGTATTTAAAAACCCCAATTCGTTTTCTGCAAACTTATGGGCAATTGTAGTTATTTTTTCACGTTGCATTTCCAAGTCGATGCCACAGTTTTTGTCACTTGTAATAATAGTTGAAAAATCGTGCGAGTGTGAAATAGATATATGTTTACCGTCAGACAAGTGGGGTTTCCCGAATTCGTCGTAATACAAAGCGAAATCTGAATAGTATTTTTCATGCAATAATTTTCTCACACTTACAAAACCACGTTGGTGTGAAACAGATTTCATAGCATTGAGACGGGACTTACTTTTCTCGTTCAAGGTTGCTTCTAGAAGCAATTGATCTAGAGATTCGGTGATTTTCCAAACTAAAATTTCGGTTTTGGAATCGTGAAATATCGTTGTATGTAGTGGCATGAATGAACTACTGATTTTTAGCCCCGATAGCAGTGTAAATCCTTTTGTGCCTTTGTTTACTTGGTCAGTTCGCTTCGCTCTGGAGGCACAAAAGATTGTAACGGATAGCGGGAATAGCTTCTAAAAAAATGATTATTTTATTGATTTTTAAAACTTTACACAAATAAACAACTCATAAATAATTGTAAATGCTTTTTAAATACTAAGTTATTGTTTACTTTTGCCAAAATTTTATCAATACAAATATACTATAAATGAGTACTACTACTATGCCTTACGTGGCTTTCAAAGTAAAAGACATTTCTCTTGCGGCTTGGGGAAGAAAAGAAATTGAACTAGCAGAAGCTGAAATGCCAGGATTGATGGCGCTTCGTGCGGAATACAAAAACGAACAACCTTTGAAAGGTGCTCGAATTGCCGGCTGTTTGCACATGACAATTCAAACGGCAGTTTTGATTGAAACTTTAATCGCTTTGGGTGCGGAAGTGACTTGGAGTTCATGCAATATTTTCTCAACCCAAGATCAAGCTGCTGCAGCGATTGCTGCTGCTGGAATTCAAGTATATGCTTGGAAAGGTTTGAATGAAGTGGATTTTGACTGGTGTATCGAGCAAACATTATTCTTTGGTGAAGACAGAAAACCATTGAACATGATTTTGGATGATGGTGGAGATTTGACTAATATGGTTATTGACCGTTTTCCTGAATTAGTTGCTGGAATCAAAGGATTGTCTGAAGAAACTACAACGGGAGTTCACAGATTGTACGAAAGAGTAAAAGCAGGAACATTACCAATGCCAGCAATTAATGTGAATGACTCGGTTACGAAATCGAAATTTGATAACAAATACGGTTGTAAAGAATCTGCAGTAGATGCAGTTCGTCGTGCTACTGACATCATGTTAGCTGGAAAAAGAGTCATTGTTTGCGGATATGGTGATGTTGGAAAAGGAACCGCAGCTTCTTTTAGAGGTGCTGGTTCTATCGTTACGGTAACTGAAATTGACCCAATTTGTGCATTGCAAGCAGCGATGGACGGTTTTGAAGTAAAAAAATTAAACACTGTTATTGCTACAGCAGATATTATCATTACTACGACTGGAAACAAAGACATCGTATTGGGAAGTCATTTTGAGCAAATGAAAGACAAGACTATCGTTTGTAACATTGGTCACTTTGATAATGAAATTGATATGGCTTGGTTGAATTCTAACCATGGTGCCTCTAAAGTTGAAATCAAACCACAAGTGGATAAATATACGATTGCAGGAAAAGACATTCTTATTTTGGCAGAAGGTCGTTTGGTAAACCTTGGTTGTGCTACTGGTCACCCAAGTTTTGTAATGAGTAACTCGTTTACGAACCAAACTTTAGCTCAAATTGAATTGTGGAAAAACAGTGCAGCGTATAACAATGACGTATATATGTTACCAAAACATTTAGATGAAAAAGTAGCGATGTTACACTTAGCTAAATTGGGAGTTGAATTGGAGACTTTACGTCAAGATCAAGCGGATTATATTGGGGTTGGTGTTCAAGGGCCATTCAAACCGGAATATTACAGATACTAGTCAATTAACAATTGACAATTAATAATTAAAAAGCCCTTGCTGAAAAGTAAGGGCTTTTTAATTTATATTTACTTTCATTATTAACTATTCAACACTTACTATTTTGAAGCAAATTACATTACTCATCTTACTGCTATTTGGAACACATTCGTTTTCGCAAATTGTCAATACCGCTCCGTATATCCTTACGGTAGACGAATTGAAACAATGGACATCTAATGGACCCACTGCATCAACTGATTTGATTGCCACAATTAATTTAGCACCACGTTTTACCAATGCTGTGACGCAATTTAATCCTTCTTTATCAAATGATATGAAAATTGCCTATCTCCCTGATGGCATGAATAATTTTGGAAATTATTTTGGGGAGCAAAGTCAATTCAATTTATACAATTTTACACATTGGGCGTATATAGATAAATTCATTTGGTTTGGCGGTTCCGCTTCACAAACGATTCAATTACCCTCTTCTCCATGGGTAAATGCAGCACATAAAAATGGCGTTAAGGTTTTTGGAAATATATTCTTCGCACCAACTGCTTTTGGTGGATCTACAACAACGCTAACAAATTTCTTGGAGCAAGACGGCGGTGGTAATTTTGTTGCAGTTCCCAAGATGATTGCCATGATGCAATATTACAATTTTGATGGCTGGTTTATCAATGAAGAAACGGCTACCAATGCAACAACAGCTTTATTGATGCAAGATTTCGTTCAAGAGTTGACAACTCAAGCGGAAGTTTTCGGTAAAGAAGTCATGTGGTACGATGCTATGCGATTGAATGGCGCTGTGGGTTGGCAAAATCGACTTACTATAAACAACAGCCCTTTTGTTCAAGACGACCAAGATGTAAACGGAACGTTTGAAACTCGAGTAAGCAGTAGTATTTTTATAAATTTTTCTTGGAATGGTACTGTTTTCCCAACCGCATCAAGAACTAGAGCTAATTTAATCGGTCGATCCTCATTTGATGTTTTTACTGGAGTAGATATTTGGCCTGGAAGAAACCAAGGAAATTTTGAAACTAGCGGCAATACTTTTATGACGAATTTGCATGAAAATGCTACAACACCTTTTACTTCCTTAGGGATTTTTGCGCCAAATTGCATTTACAACAATTCGACTTACACCAATTTCAACAATGACCCGACTGATTTTGCTTCCTTTTACAATGCAGAAAATCATTTGTTTGCTGGTGATGATAGCAACCCTGGGATTATTGACGCAACAGGCTTTAAAGGCTTGTGTAATTGGATTCCTGAGACTTCAGTTATTTCGACCATTCCTTTTCAAACTGATTTTTGCACAGGACATGGTACAAAAAAATTCAATAGTGGTATTCAAACCAGTTCTGATAGTTGGCACAATATGAACGATCAAGACATTTTGCCAACTTGGCAATTTGCTTTTTCCCCAGCTGGGGTTTTGACAGCTGAATGGGATTTTGACGTTGCTTTTAATAAAGGTAATTCTTTGAAAATTTCAGGTAATTTACCTGCAAATACGCCAATAGATTTGATGCTGTACAAAACCAAACTTAATACTTCTGGTGGGTTTATAGATCTTGATTTAATATTTAAAAGCAATGGAAACAATCCAAATTTAAAAGTATTGATGGTTTATACTGACGAACCCAATCAAAAATATGAGCTTCCAATAACTGACGGTATTCCTTTAAACGGGTGGAAATATGGGGAAACTTTCGGGTTATCGCCCAATTTTCCTAACCGTGAAATTGCGAGTATCGGTTTGCGTTTTGAATCAATAACTGACATTCCAAATTATGAAATCAATATTGGCGAAATCCGCATTGGTGAAGTATTTCTTGGAACTTCAAGTAATTCCAGAAACAATAATTACGTGATAATTAGTTATCCAAAAGATACTAGTGAAACAGTATTTTTTAATATCAATTGGCCAAATACAAGAAAACTGAATTATACTGTTACCGATCTACAAGGAAAAGTTATTGCACTAAACACAATTGTTTTAGATAATTCAGCTACGTATCAATTTCCGACCAACAGTCTTTCTAAAGGAACTTATATTGTAAAATTTTCTGATGAAAGCAACCGAAGTGAAATTCAGAAAATAATGATCCAATAGAACCAATAAAAAACCCATCACGAATACCGGATGGGTTTTTTATTATAGATAAATCTATGTAATTATCCTTCGAATGGAAGGATAGATACGTAAGATTTGTTATCTCTTTTCTTTTGGAAATGAACAACTCCATCAACTCTTGCATGTAAAGTATGATCTTTACTAATGTAAACGTTTTCACCTGGATTATGTTTAGAACCTCTTTGTCTTACTATGATGTTTCCAGCAATTGCAGCTTGACCACCAAAAATCTTAACACCTAAACGTTTCGATTCTGATTCTCTACCATTCTTGGAACTACCGACACCTTTCTTGTGAGCCATGACGTATTAGTTTTTAATGTTAATTATTC